>JAPORH010000182.1 GCA_026710325.1 Litoreibacter sp.
AGAAGGGCCTCGCCACCCTCTGCATCGGCGGCGGAATGGGCGTCGCTATGTGCGTCGAGCGTCCCTAAACGCATATAAGGGTTGCGCAAAAAAATTGCGCAACCTAATTTCCCAATGAAATAAAATTACCCGAACGATTCAGGAGGAATCATCATGTCCCGTGTTGCACTCGTCACCGGCGGCTCCCGCGGAATTGGCGCCGCAATTTCCAAAGCGCTCAAAGCTCAAGGCTGCGAGGTCGCTGCGACCTACGCTGGCAATGACGAAAAGGCTGCCGCTTTCACGGCCGAGACAGGAATCAAGACCTGCAAATGGAACGTAGCCGACTACGAGGCCTGCGCCGCTGGTGTCGCCAAGATCACCGAAGAGATCGGCCCAGTTGATATCCTCGTCAACAACGCTGGCATCACGCGTGACGCACCGTTCCACAAGATGACGCCGCAACAATGGCACGAGTGCATCGACACCAACCTCAATGGCGTATTCAACATGACCCACAACGTTTGGGGCGGCATGCGGGAGCGCAAGTTTGGACGCATCGTGACAATTTCGTCGATCAATGGCCAGAAGGGCCAGTTTGCGCAAGCCAACTATGCAGCAACAAAGGCAGGCGATATCGGCTTCACCAAGGCGCTGGCACAGGAAGGTGCACGCGCCGGCATCACAGTGAACGTTGTGGCCCCGGGCTACATCAACACTGAGATGATGAGCACGATCCCAGAGAAAGTGATGAACGAAGTGATCCTGCCGCAGATCCCGGTGGGCCGTCTTGGCGAGGCAGATGAAATTGCCCGCGCCGTGGCCTTCCTGACCTCTGATGATGCAGGCTTCGTGACAGGCTCGACCATTTCGGCCAACGGCGGACAGTACCTGTCTTAAGCTGAAACGAGCCTCACGAAAAGAAAAGGGCCAGGTCTGGGGAGGAGACCTGGCCCTTTTTTCGTGCGCTAGACCTGGCTGGGGTCAGGATTTGTGCCGAAGGGAAGAGACAATCTTCGGAACTGCACGGAACAGGGAGGCGAAGACTTCGCTGCGTTCTTTATGTGCGGCGCGTTGTGCCTCGGCGATGCGGGGGCTGAGTTGTGTCTCGATCATGTCAGGCTCCTTGAGATTTGAATTTCTGAATTGAGTTGTATATGCGCCTTTGGCTATAAACTCACAAACGAGACTTTTCAAGCCTTCAGTTAAGTTATACTTATGTGACGCATGGACAGACTTCCGCCCCTCACCGCCCTCAGGGCCTTTGAAGCCGCTGCGCGGCATATGAGCTTCGCGCAAGCGGCAGATGAGCTGCATGTCACCCCTGCCGCGCTCAGCTTTCAGATCAAGTCGCTGGAACAGCATTTGGGCGCCCCGGTCTTTCGCAGATTGAATCGCGCTGTTGAGCTGACGGAGGAGGGAAAGCTTCTCCAACCTGGCGTTCAAGATGGGTTCGAGGCTTTGCAAGGAGCCTGGCGCAATGTTCAGAGGCGCCTCAATCAAGACACATTGACTGTGACCGCGGGGCCCGGCTTCACCGCCAAATGGCTTGCGCCGAGACTGTTTTCTTTCGCGCAGGCCAACCCCGACATTGAGCTGCGTTTTTCGGCCAGCCTACAACTGGCCGATTTTGAGCGGGATGATGTCGATGTCGCCATTCGTTTTGGGCAGGGGGCCGACAAAGGTCTTTATTCGAAACGCATCATCAATGAATGGATGGCGCCCATGGTCTCACCCGTTTTGGCGGAAGAGCTGACGACATTGGAAGATTTGACCCGGACGCCGCTGCTGCATGATGACCATACGGTTTTTCTCAACCCCCACCCCAGTTGGAAGCTTTTCTTCGAAAGCTGTGGACTACCTGAACCGGGTCAGCAGGGCCCGCATTTCTCACAGTCAGATCACGCGATTGATGCAGCACTTGCTTCGGCGGGCGTCGTGCTGGGCCGGATCTCGATGACGGAATCTCATCTACGGGAAGGACGGCTCGTGATGCCGTTCAAAAAAGCGATGCGGCTCAATGCAGCTTACCGCCTCGTTTGCCCCTCGGGCTCGGAAGAACGGCCTTTGATCTGTCGGTTCATCAAGTGGGTGGAGGCCGAGACCGCCGATTTGGAAGTGTTCGAGCAAGGTCTTGAGTTCATCGAACCAGCATCGGGGCAATAAAAAACGGCCGCGTTCGTGCAGAGCAAACGGGCCGTTTGGATGTCCCCTCGGGGCAGGTGTCTAAAGCTACAGCCTAGTTTTGAAGGCGCGCCATTTCTTCCTTGATGCGCAATTTCTGTTTCTTCATCTCGACAATGGACAAATCGTCTGCACCCGGGCTGCGCTGCGCAGCTTCCACCATTTCAGACAAGGCCTCGTGCTTTCGTTTCAGCTCCGACAGGTGCGAAGTGATGGTCATTGCAATCCTCCTATTTGATGATGTGAGGTCTACAGTGCAACACAGAAATCGAGCTCTGTCACCAATTATTGGACGCGGCACCGCAGAAAAAAGTGTTAAAAATCTATTACTTGCGCGTCTCGCAGGATGGCTCGAGCCTCTTTTGTGTAGCTATCAAAGTCGCCCTCATGCTCCGATCCTTCATGCAAAATCAGGGGGTTATGTAGGGTTGTTGGTGCCCGTCCACCCTTACGTGCACAGAGTAAAAACCGCCCCGCCGGGCGGCCCGCACGCGCGGAAAGTGGCTTAATTTTTAACGAACCTGCCCGGTCTTGCAGCGAAACAATCACCTCTGGAAGCCGGTCAATGGTCAGGATTAGTGTGAGCCAGCCCTTGGGTTTGAGCCGTCGCAGCGCTGAGTCGATCCAAACTGGCAGTCCTACAGCCTCTTGCCGGGCCAGCGCTCGGCCTGCATCCTCGGATTTTGTGCCGCGCGAAAAGAAAGGCGGGTTGGTGATAACATGGTCAAAGTTTCGGGCGCGCAGTTCGGCTGGCATATCCGCCAGGTTGCCTTCTACCACGTCCATTGCAATCCCATTCTCCAACGCGTTCTTCCGTGCCAGCGCTGCGTAGTCGACTTGTACTTCTAGCCCCGTCAACGCCACCTCGACCCGGCGCGCCAAGCACAGCCCAGCTGTGCCAACCCCACATCCCAAATCGAGCACGCTTTCATTGGGCAGGGCAGGGCACGCGGCGGCTAGAAGAACCGGGTCTGTCGCCGCCCTATAGCCGGTTTTGGGTTGTCTGATGAAAAGCCTGCCGCCCAGAAACGCGTCTACGCTGATCTCATCTGCGCTAAACGCCACCTAGTCGCTGACCTCAATGCCATTGTCGCGCAAAACGGACTTCGCGAGGAACAGGTCGCGGTCAACGACCATCAAGCGGCGCGGCATAATGCCTATGCCACCCTCGAGCACACTCATGTGGACGTCCATCTCAAACACGCCTATATTTTCCCCCTCAAGAAGGGCTTTGGCGAAGGCGACCACTGTGGGGTCGTTGGTGCGCAACAGTTCTTTCATAATCCTGAGATAACGGCAGCCAGCCAGAAATGTCGAGAGAAGAGGCCGCGTGACTATTCAAAGCGAACTAAGCGTGAAGCCGCATGACCGGCTGCAAGCGGCCCTTACCGAGGATCTGGCGCAAGTCAACGCGCTGATCCGGGAGCGGATGGCCTCGGAACATGCGCCGCGCATCCCGGAGGTGACGGCACATCTTGTCGACGCTGGCGGCAAGCGGGTGCGGCCGATGCTGACCTTGGCCGCGGCGGGGATTTGCGGCTATGGCGGTCTCTATCATGTACATCTGGCGGCGACAGTGGAGTTCATCCACACGGCGACCTTGCTGCACGACGATGTGGTGGATGAATCCGAGCAGCGGCGGGGGCGTCCGTCAGCCAACCTGCTTTGGGACAACCAATCGAGCGTGTTGGTGGGGGACTACCTGTTTGCGCGCGCGTTCCAGTTGATGACCGAGCCTGAGCGGATGGATGTGCTGCGCGTCTTGTCGAACGCTGCAGCGACGATTGCGGAGGGGGAGGTGCTGCAGCTGACCGCGGCCCAGAATCTGGCCACGACGGAGGAGACTTACCTGAAGGTTGTACGTGGCAAGACGGCTGCGCTGTTCTCGGCGGCGACGGAAGTGGGTGCGATGATCGCTGATGCGCCGGAGGCGGTGCAGCGGGCTTTCTTTGAGTATGGCGACGCGCTGGGGATCAGCTTTCAGATCGCGGATGACATTCTGGACTTTGGTGGGGTCTCCGCCCAAACGGGAAAGAATATTGGGGATGATTTCCGGGAGCGGAAGCTCACCCTGCCGCTGATCAAGGCCATTGCCAAGGCGGATGAGGAGGAGCGCACCTTTTGGAAGCGCACCATCGAAAAAGGCGACCAGCAGGAGGGTGACCTGCAAACCTGTCTCGGTCTTTTGACCAAATACGGGGCCTTGGAAGAAGCGCGGTCGGAGGCCTTTGACTGGTCCGCCAAGGCCAAGGCAGCACTCGATGCGGTGCCGGAGCATGAGATGAAAACCATGCTCTCAGATCTGGCCGATTACGTGGTCGCGCGGATCAATTAGCAGGCTCCCCGCATGCGGGAATTCTGATAAGCTGTTGATTCAGAAAATATTCTGAATTTTGTTAACCATTTGGATGGGTTCCCCGTGCCGTGCCAAGCCGACATGCTTTCACCCACCAGCTGGGATGCGTGGCGCTGATCGCTTTTGCAGCTTCGCCAGCCGATTTTGCGTCTAGATATAGGCCGAAACACGTGGCGCCAGAGCCGGACATGCGGGCCAATTGACAACCTGCACTTTGTTCGAGTTGGCTTAGGGCATAGCTTATCACTGGCGCGATCTGGCAGGCCGCGTTTTCCATGTCGTTGCGCAGGCTGCCGAGCCAGGCGATATAGTCGCCCACATCTGCGAAATCGGTGCGCGTGTCTGGCAGCCCCTCGTTCTCTTTCCGGGCAATTGCCTTGAACACCTCGGGCGTCGAAACTGAAACGCCGGGATTGACTAGCACTGCGCGCAAGGGTGGCATGCTGTCTATGAAACTCAGTTTTTCGCCGATGCCGTGCATCCGGGCGGTGCGTGAGAAAAGGCAAACCGGGACATCTGCGCCGAGGGCTTTCACCTTGTCCGACAGTGCCTGAAAGTCTTCCGCGCTCAGTCTGTCCGGCTGCAAGCCTTTCAGAAACAGCTGCTTCGGCGATTTGTCGCCCCAAAGTCGGATGAGCCCGCGCAACGCGGCAGCGGCATCCGCTGAACCGCCCCCAATTCCGGCTGCGGAGGGCAGGTTTTTCGTCAGCGTGAAGGCCGTCCCCCTTTCTTGAGGTAAAAACAGCTCAGCCGCTTTCATAATCGAGTTCGACATATCCTGCGGCACGCCAGTGGCTTGCGGGCCGTCAATCATCAGCGAGGTGATCCCCGCTTTTGCTATGTCGAGCCGGTCGCCGATATCGGCAAACACGACCAGACTGTCGAGCAGGTGATACCCATCCTCTCGTTGCCCGGTGATATGCAGGGCGAGGTTGATTTTAGCTTGGGCGCGTTCGGTGATCATCTTGCGAAGATCGACGTAAAGTGACCTAGCGGCAACGGGGAAAATTTAGTTATCCGTGCCCGTGGTCGCGCCTTCTTCTTCCAAGACCTGATCAAGGCCGACCTCCAGTTTGCGGCGGATACGCTCCGCTTCTTCTTCTTCGGGGTCGAAGGAGAGGGCGCGTTTCCATTGGAATTCCGCCTCCCGGAAGCGACCGACCTTCCAATAGACATCGCCCAAGTGATCATTCACGATCGGATCTACTGGCAGAAGCGATACAGCCTTTTCCATAGGCGCTACCGCTTCCTCATACCGCCCAAGGCGGTAAAAGACCCAGCCAAGGCTGTCAGTGATATAGCCGCTTTGCGGGCGCTCAGCCACGGCTGTCTCGATCATCTGCAAAGCTTCATCTAGCTTCATGCGCTGCTCGACAAGCGAGTATCCCAGATAGTTCAACACGTCGGGCTGGTTTGGTTCAAATTCCAGCGCCTTGCGGAAATCTGCTTCCATCTCTGGGTAGTTCCCAATGCGCTCATGCACGATGCCGCGGGCGTAATAAACGGGCCAAGCACGCGCATCATCCGCCGCGCGCAGCTCGACGGAGTTGGTGTAGGCCTCAATCGCCTCTTCGTCGCGATCTGTGCGGCCGAGGAAGTCGCCAAGCGCTGCAAAGACGCGAGGTCGATCCGGATATTCCTTGGACAGAGCCGACAGGACCTCAATCGCGGCATCCCGGCGGTCGTCCCGGAACAGCGCCTGCGCGCGGCCCATCTCCGCCAGGAAATGGGCGGGGTGGTCAGAAGGGACTTCAGCATAGGCGTCTTCGGCCAGCTTATACTGCTCGATATCTTCGAGCATTTCGGCCGACATGATGGAGGCCTGCGGATGTACGGGACGCAGGTAGTTGGTGAGGCGGGTGTAAAGCAGCACGGTTTCGGGCGCCGCGCGCCCTTGCAGGATGGCGGCCAAAGTGAATAGCACCTCGGCCCCGCCATCTTGGGGCGTAGTCACAAAATCGTATATGACCTCTTCGCTCGTTGTGATCCGGTCGGCCAGCGCGCGCAGCTCAGGGTTGAAGCCGGAGGCGGTGGCCGCGCTCAACAGCTCCAGCGCGTCGTCACGCCTGTCCAACTGGACCAGCACCTGCGCCTGGGCCTCAAACCCGCGCATTGTCATGGAGAGCGGGCCGTAGCGCTCGCCCGAGAAAATGTCCTGCGCCCCCTCGAAATCGCCGACCTGTGCCAGCATCAGGGCTTCATGGAAATGCGCAACTTGGGCTAGATCGCCTTCTTCGGCCAGTTTTGCCAGGACGGATTGCGCCTGCGCCATTTGCCCTTCGCCCAGATGGGCCCAGGCTTGCAGCAGGCGGTCGATCAACATGCCCAACCCATCGGTTTGCGTCGTCTCTTGGGCGGCCGGGGCGTAGTTGCCCTGCTTAAAGGCCGCGACATTGCTAACCAGTTGCACCACCGGGGAGGCGCCGCCAGCCTCAAGATAGGTGTTTGCGACCCGTGCGGCGGCATCGAGATTGCCTGCGCCAATATTGGCCTGCACCGCACTTTCGAGGAGCAGCAGATTACTGGGGTCCTGCGCGATGGCGCGCGCGAAATAGGCGACCGCGTCCGCGTAGTCGGAGGCCAGGCTGGCAGAGCGCGCGGCAAGGTAGGGGCCGGACACCTCGGCCTTGAGGGGGGCGGCCATCAGAGCCGCCGCCAAGAGAACTGCCGTCGTGTTGCGCAACTTCATGAAATTAGGCCTGTTTGCGAATTTGATCTTTGGAAACGCTAAAGGGGCGGGCGCGCGTTGTCCATGCGCGCCAGCGCCACGGTTGGTCACAATGCTGCGGGGTTACATATTGGGGTAATTCGGCCCGTCGCCCCCCTGCGGCGTGGTCCAGACGATGTTTTGGCTGGGGTCCTTGATGTCGCAGGTTTTGCAATGCACGCAGTTCTGGAAATTGATGACGAATTTCTCGTCCACCACCTCGTAGACGCCGGCCGGGCAGTAGCGCTGCGCGGGTTCGGCGTATTTGGGCAGGTTGATCTCGATCGGGACGGCGGCGTCCTTCAGCTTGAGATGCGCCGGTTGCGCCTCCTCGTGGTTGGTGGCGGAGAAGGAGACGTTGGTCAGCCGGTCAAAGCTGAGCGTGCCGTCGGGCTTGGGGTAGTCGATGGGCTTGTGCTTGGAGGCCTCCTCGGTCGCGTCTGCGTCGGATTTGCCATGCGGGAGCGTTCCGAACAGGGAGAAACCGAGCGTGTTGGTCCACATGTCCATGCCGCCCAGCACCAATGACGCGGTGAGGCCGTAATTGGACCAGAGCGGTTTGACGTTGCGCACCTTTTTGAGATCCTTGCCGATGGGGCCTGTGCGTACCTCGGTGTCGTAGTCCTCCAGTGTGTCGCCTTGGCGGCCGTCCTGGATGGCGGCATAGGCGGCTTCCGCGGCGGCCTTGCCGCTGAGCATCGCGTTGTGGTTGCCCTTGATGCGCGGGACGTTGACCATACCGGCCGAACACCCCAGGAGCGCGCCACCGGGGAAGGCGGTTTTTGGCATTGCTTGATAGCCGCCCTCGGTGATCGCGCGCGCGCCGTAAGCCACGCGTTTGCCGCCCTTCAAGAGCTCAGCCACCATTGGGTGATGCTTGAAACGCTGGAATTCCATGTAGGGGAAGAGATGCGGGTTTTTGTAGTTCAGATGCACCACGAAGCCCACATAAACTTGGTTGTTGTCGAGGTGGTAGATAAAGGACCCGCCGCCCGCGTTCGAGTTCAGCGGCCAGCCCATGGTGTGGGTGACGGTGCCTTCGGCATGTTTGGCCGGGTCGATCTCCCAGATCTCCTTCATGCCGATCCCGTACTTTTGTGGGCTCATGCCTTTGGAGAGGTCGTATTTCTCGATCACCTGTTTCGACAGCGAACCGCGCACGCCCTCGGAAAGGAAAACGTATTTGCCGTGCAGCTCCATGCCGGGCTCGGTGTTTTCGCCGATGGAGCCGTCTTCTTCCAGACCGAAGACGCCCGCGATTACGCCTTTGACCTCGCCGTCATCCCCGAAGACCAGATCGGAGCAGGCCATGCCGGGGAAAATCTCGACGCCCATGCCCTCGGCCACCTCGGCCATCCAGCGGCAGACATTGCCCATGGAGACGATGTAGTTGCCGTGGTTGTTCATCAAAGGCGGCATAGGGAAGTTGGGGATGCGGACCTGCCCGGCCTCGCCCAGCATGTAGAAATTGTCTTTTTTAACCGGCACCTTGATGGGGCTGTCCATGTCGCGCCACTCAGGCAGCAGCGCGTCGAGGCCGCACGGGTCCAGCACAGCACCTGACAGGATATGCGCGCCGACTTCGGAGCCTTTTTCGAGGACCACGACATTCATGTCGGCGTCGAGTTGCTTGAGGCGAATTGCGGCGGATAGACCGGCAGGGCCAGCCCCCACGATCACCACATCATATTCCATGCTTTCGCGTTCAATCTCGGCCATCTTGCGCAATCCCTATGTAACGTCAGTGAGCGGTCTATCGCTTCCCTAGATAACGTTCAATCAGGCAGGCGCCATAGGCGCAAATGCGACGTTGCGTCGCCGCAGCGCGGCCCAAGCGACAAACATCAGCACCATGGAGACGTAGCCGTCTACCGCGTAATGCCAGCCATTATAGACTGAGAAGAAACTGATCGCCGCCAGGAAGAAGATGCCGACAGGTGCCAACAGGCGCGAACGCTCGCAAAGATAGAGCGCAAAGACTGTCGAGACGCCAACATGGACCGACGGGAAGGCCGAAATACCAGAGCCAATGGACTGGCTGTTCTCCGAGTATTGGGTCCACAGGCCTTCCTGCACGATCCCAAGCTTGCTCGCTGTAACGCCAGTGGCCTCCAACGCGAGGTTTAGATCGGCGAAGCGCTCACCGCCCAAGAGCCTGTCATAGTAAACCGGTCCGACGGAGCTGAACATGGCCGCGATCACGTTGCCCAAGCCAATCCAGCACAAAACGTGCAAGATCAGGAACCGTTTTGAGCGCTCTGCATCCGTATCGGTGATCGCGATGATCACCGGCAGGAAGATCGCAGGGAGCGTCCACATCCAGAAATAGAAGACGACGACGGCGTTGGCCGGGATCAGGTGTGCGCCGTGGAAAGGCGCGTTTTCCTTGCGGGTGCGAATCCCGCCCAACAATTG
>JAPORH010000196.1 GCA_026710325.1 Litoreibacter sp.
GTGGCCAAGGTGAGGATTGAGGCACCGGTAAAGGGCGAAAGCCACCGGAAAACAGCAACTCCCCGCACCTACAGCAGGGCGCGCCTCTCCCTGACTCTACTAATAAGGTCCGGAGACGCAGTTGAAACGGTGGGGTTCTGCGAGTTGACATAGAGCTCCACCTCACCCGGTTCGGCACCGACCGCCTGGCGCACTAGGGTCGCGTGCGGGTTGCGGCCATGGATCAATTTCAACGCTCGGTACACTTTAGGTTGCGGCTCAACCGCGACGACCGATGCGCCAAGACGCAAGAAGCTTGCGGTCCGGTCGCCGACATGCGCGCCGATATCGAACGCTAAAGCGCCCTTTGAGACGAATTGCGCATTCAGGCGGTCCATGCGCTGCGTTCTCGCGGCGTCGCGGTAATACACGTCGAGCGATTGGCCAATTCCGTCGCGGTCTCGTCTCAACAGTTTCATTCCTTACTCAGTCGGGCCAAGCGCTGCAAAACTGTTTCAAACACACGCGCGGTATCTGTCCATTTCGGCAGGGTGTGACCACGGGCTTTCGAGCGCTCCGAATAGTCCTGCAGGGTCATCGGGTCTTCGAGCATTTTTCGCAAAGCCTGTGCGAAGAGTGTCGGATTGTCCGGGGGCGTCAGGATGCCCGCATCCCCAACCGTATCCGAAACCGCGCCTGCGTCGCAGGATACAATGGGAAGGCCGAAGAGCATCGCCTCGCTTAACACCATGCCGTAGCCTTCGTAGCGCGTGGCCAGCGCAAATATCTCCGCGCTGTTAAAGAGCTGTTCCAGCGGCTGCGCGCCCAGTTCTCCGGCAAACTGGACCCGGTCCGTCAGCCCCAGGCGCGCGTTCTGGTTCGTTAAATTCTGGGCAACAATCGGGTCGTGAGCCTTCCCCACAATCACAGCCTCCCATGTCAAATCCCTGATTTGGGACAGCGCGTCCAGCAGGACATCGTGCCCTTTGCGTTCAGCCAGCAATCCCACGGAAAGGATCAGGGGAGGGGTGCGCGGGGCTCTTTCGATCTTGGGCCGTTCGAAGCCCGGAAGTGCAACTGAAATGCGTTCGGGGTCAGCCCCAAATTCCTGCGCCAAAATTTGTGCTGTATGCGGGCTGGGCACGATAACATGATCTGCAAATCGCAGTGCAGCCGCTTCATTGGCGCGCAAATAGGCGGCGCGTTCGGGCGCGAGCCCGGTTTCCAAGCCCAAAGGGTGGTGGATCATCGCAATGACAGGGGCTTTGACGCGCGACAGTCCTTCGGGATCAATCGCCCCAAAAACCAGACCGTCCAAAATGATCGGTTGATCGGGTGGGACCGCCCGCAAAGCTTCGAGCGTTGTTGCCATGTCTTCGGATGTCGGTTCAGGAAAACTATCAGGCAATTGCAGATGTTGGGTGGTGACCCTGATCTCGTTGAGGACGCGCAAGACAGTCGCCTCATAAATGAAGCCACCGGTGTGTCGATCCTTATCACCCGGTATCGCAAAAACGGCCTGTGTCATGTCACTTGTTCGCTCGCATAAATTCGTAAGACCGCGCGCTCCAGAACCACAATAGCGGCGTAAAACAACACCGCCGCCAAGGTGATGACGACGATGCAAGACCAAAGCATGTTGTAGTCCGACGTGGTCGCGGTAAGCGCCATCAAAACCCCAAGCCCTTGCCCCGTCGCCAACCATTCGGTTGTCGTCACAGCCAAAATTGCTGCCGGAACGGCCATTTTGGCGGCTGCAAAAAGTGCAGGCAACATCGTGGGGACTTGCGCGGTGAAGAGCAAGCGGAGGCGGCCGACCTGATAGACGCGGAACAGGTCAAGGACTTGTCCGGGCGTTTGGCGCAAGCCTTGCAAGCAGACCAAGAAGGTCGGGAAGAATATCATGACGGCAACCACTGTGATTGTTCCTACCGGGCCACGGCCCAAGGCCAGCACGATCAGCGGGGCTGTCGTGATGATCGGAACAGCGCGAAGCGCGACCGAGACTGGCATGAGTATGCTGGAAAGATTGGGGACTAGAACAACGATCATCGCAAGCACCACGCCGAGGAGCAACCCAGCTGTGTAGCCGGGTATCGTCGTCATGAGGGTTTGCGAAAATGCCTCGACCAGGGTCGCGCGCGCGTCGGCGTTTGAGTTCAAAAACATCCAGACATCGCCGGGGCGTTTTGCAAAGAAACTGTTCAGTCCGAAGACATCCAAGATCACTTGCCACAGCAACAGGATCACAAAAGCGAGTGCAATCGCCTCAACCAAGCGCTGCCAAAAGGGCTTTCGGGCGACGGATGTTGTCGGGGACAGGATGATCACGGGGACATACCCGACGAGCCATTTTCCAAGCCAACCGAAAACCCAATATCCCAACATCGCAATCGTTGCCGCCAATAGGGCCAGCGTCCAGGTGGCCTCCACATCCAGCGCGCGCATGGCCCGTAAGGTAAGAACTCCCAGCCCGCGCTCGGCCCCGGTGAACTCACCGATCATGGCTCCCAGAAAAGCGGCTGGTGCGGCGACTTGCAGCCCGACGAAGAAATAGGGAAGGCTTGCGCGGGCCCTGACGAACAGCAATGTCGTGATCGACCCTCGCCCGTAGATGGCCATGAGGTCAGGCCAGCTCTGCGGCATGGCCCGCAACCCGACAATCAAGGCAAGATAGGTTGTGTAATAGACCGCAAGGGCCGCCAGGGCGATCTGCGGGATGTCACCGGGTCCCGAAATGACGCGCAAAATGGGGCCGGTTGCGAGCATTGGCAGGCAAAACAAAACAAGCGCGAGGAGCGAGGTGAACCGCTCCGCCTTTGGCACCAGAATGATCAACGCGGCCATCACCACTGCGGCCAGATTACCCCATAAGAAACCCCAAATAGCGGCCTGCGTTGTGGCGGCAGTGGCGCGTGCCAACAGCCCCGCATTCTGCTGCATATATTCTGCAATCGCGAATGGACCGGCGAAGACGAGGCTATCCGGCGACAGAAACGACCCAGCTTGCCAGAGCGAAAGACCCAAAAGCACCCAAATGATCGGGAGGGCACGTTTCATTCAGGCCGAAACCCCGAGCGCATTTAAAACGTCGGCTACTTTTGATTGAAACTCTGGCGTGTTGGACAGCTCGGACATCCGGTTTGAGCCGAAGGAAATGGGAATGTCGGCCAGAACGGATGCAGGTCGCGAAGACAACACAATAATGCGATCCGACAAATGGACCGCCTCTGCCACTGAATGCGTGACCAACACGGTAGTTGTGCCCCGATCACGCCACAGCGGGGGGAGATCGATGTTAAGTCGGCTCCGGGTTAGGGCGTCAACGGCTCCGAAAGGCTCATCAAGCAGCAGGACTTCAGGTTTGGAAATGAGGCTCCGGGCGATGGCTGCGCGCTGGCGCATGCCGCCGGACAGCTCCGCAGGGCGATGATCCTCAAATCCTGCAAGCCCCACGAGATCAATCATCGCGTCGACGTCATCTGTGGGTTTTCGTGCAAGTTTAGCGCCCAAGGAGATATTCCCGCGCACAGTTCGCCACGGCAGCAAGGCGTGATCCTGAAACGCCATCGCCAGATCGCCGCGTTTCGCGACGGTCTCGGGGCGGTTGCCGCCGATCATAATTTGGCCGCCTGTCGGCGTCTCTAGCCCCGCAATAACGCGCAACAAAGTGGACTTGCCACAACCAGAGGGGCCAACCAAGGCAGTGGTCTCACCCGCCACAAAGGTCAGATCAAGCAGTGCAATAACGTCTGCGCCATCGAATTGCTTGATCAGCCCTTCGCAGCGGATCTCATTTCCGGGCAAAGGCTTAGCCGTGGACTTCTTCAAGCAATGACCGGTCCCAAAGCTCCGCGCCAACATTGCGATCAAGCAAAGCGAGCGTCTCGATATTGGCGGCGACGGTGTCTTCAGTAAACCAGCCAAACCCGTTGCTTTCAGTGAGTTCCGAGAACATGAGTGGGACTTGCCGCTCCGCCTGCAGCTTTTGGGTGGGCGCGTCGAGCCCTGCATCGGGGAACATCTCAACTGTGAGCGCAGCCGCAGCATCCGTGTCGGCCAGGTAGTCGTTCCAGCCCATCACCTCACCTTTGAGCAGGGCTACAAGGTCCGCACGCCGGTCTGCAATGCTGTCCTCAGTGGCGATATAAGTTTGGGAATGGACCGAGTAGCCGTGATTGGCCATCAGCATGGTCGTGTTCTCGACCCCTTTGATTGTCATCGCCACCGGCAAGTCAGTTTCCCAGCACAACAAGCAATCCACTTGCCCTGTCACCAAAGGCGCCGGGTCATATTGGGTCGGCACGATCTCAATCGCGTTGATATCCACATTGTTCAACGTGCACAGAGCTTGCAAAACGGGTGTGTTTGAAACAGACATCCCGATCTTTTTGCCGACCAGATCGCTTGGCTCGTTTACGGGATTCTCCGCCAGCGATGCAATCGCGAATGGGTTCTTTTGCATCGCAACCGCGATGATCTTGAACGGGGCACCTTGGGCGACTGCGGCAGCGGTATAGTCGGCAGCCGAAATCCCCATCAATGCGTTCCCTGAGACGACAGGTGGTTCAACCGGGGCGTTTGGCCCCCCTTGGGTCAAGGCAACATCGAGGCCCAGATCGGACCAGTAGCCTTTTTGGGAAGCGATGTAGCTGCCGCTGAACTGTACTGAATGCAGCCAGGACAATTGGAAATTCACCTGTTTTGGGTCTGCGGCAAAGGCTGGTAGCCCAAGCGATGCAGCACCCAATGCTGCGCCTGTTTTTAGAAATGTGCGCCGGTTAGGACGGATGAGATGTGTCATAAAGACCCCCGTTTTGCGTTGTATGAAAAGACTTGGTTTCGGACGGTCGCGCCAAAAAGAACACGGCCGGTAGAGCTGCGATGGTCATCATGGCGCCGTAAGCGATCCCCATTGCGATGCCAGCGCTCGGGCTGGCTCCGATAAGAGGGAATAGTGCTGCGGCAGCGCCTTCGCGCCACCCCCATCCCCCGACAGACAACGGTATCAACATAGCTGACAAGATGAGCGGGATAAGCGTGAAGACGGCGCTTATGGGTATATGCGTTCCGGTTGCAAGGGCGCAGGCGTAGAGGCTGAAGATCAAAAGAGCGGTGATGAGAACGCCGAGTATTATTAGGCGGGTGTTACACATCAGTGCCAATATGACCCGCAAAAACCGGCCCGTCGCGTGCTGCCTGCGCGCGAGCAGTACAAGCGCGGCGGCCGCGACAAGCAAAGCCGCGATTCCTAGCCAAACATAAGATGGCCAAGCGATCCCGCCGGGCAAAAGTAAGGTACAAGCAAAGGCGAAACCCATCAGCGCAAACAAGGCAGCTTGCCCCAGAAACCGTTCCGCTGCGACCGATTGCGCGGCACGTGTCAAATCCGCTTCATGACGGGTGCGTATCGCACGCCCGATGTCGCCTGCCACACCGCCAGGGAGCACAAGGTTTACCAATTGGCCGACATAGTACTCTTTGAGAGCGCGTGAGTAGGGCAGCTCCATCTCCAAGGCGACGGTTACAATTTGCCATCTCTTTGCCATCAGGAAGGTCAATGCGGTCAGCGAAAGCAATGCGAGCCCCAACCAAACAGGATCGGCCTCCTGCAACCGCTGCGCGACAACGCCAGCATCAGCCCACCACAGCAAAAGCGCCATCATTGCGAGTGAGGCACCTAATTTTAGCACTCGCATCATCATGGCTGCGCCTCAACCAGTTGAATGCCATCGCTAAATGCATCGATAAACGCGTTTCGAAACCAATCCATGCGGCGCACTCGTCCATCGTGGTCAGGGACAAGCCCCGGGGTCCAGCCCCAGCCATCTATCCGCGTGAGCAAATCTGAAGGTCCGATCATGTGGACCGGCACATCCATATTGTCGCTGCCCGCCACAAAACCAGCGGCTTGATGATCACCTATGACAAGGATCAGAGGCGCCTCGTCACCCAAGCGCGCAACATGAGAGAGCGTGGCTTGAAGCGAATAATCTACAGCCTTGCGGTAGGCCTCACGTATGTCGTCACGGTTCTTCTAAAGCTCACGCGGCGTTGGCCCGCTGGCTGCCATCTCATTGAAAATTGTGCCGTTTCCGACCTCGTCCCAAGCCACCATGTCAGGGACAGGGACCCATGGCGCATGGGAGGAAATAAGCGCGATCTGCAGGAATTCAGGACGCGGGTCATCGGGCAATAGTTCCGGATAGGTGGCGAGCGTGAATTGATCGGGCATCGTCACCCAATTGAACCGCTCACCTTTGTAGGGGATATCCGTAGCTGGGATCACCAGCTCAAAGCCCATTTTACTGCTCTCAGGCCATGCCATCGTGATGGCGGGCATCACCGTGGAGGTCCGGTACCCGGCGTCCTGCGCGAAATGGAAGAGCCATTTGTGACCACTCGCCAGCATTGCGGCGTAGCGGCCATTATCTGACGTCCATAAGCCAGTGGCCATCGCCCCATGCGCAAGCCAGCTTTGGCCGCCTGCCGTTGGCGAAGTCAGCCAACCACTCCGCATGTCAAACCCCGCCGCTTTGATAGATGCTTCATTCTCCTGAAGCGTGGTGACATGCGTCGGCGCATAAAGTGGGTTGTCAAAGCTAGCTCGGCCGTAGCTTTCGATGTAGATGAAAATGACTTCATGTTTATCGAGGCCGTTCAGAAGACCTTGTGCGTCAGCATAAGCATCATTGGCCGCTGCCTTGCTGAATTGTCTGAGGTCCAATGTGGTGGCCCGCATCGCAATGGCGCGTTTTGTCACAAGACGGGAGCTCCAAGCGGTGCCGGGCGGGCTGCTTTCAAACTTCCAATAGCCCAGATGATGTCCAGCATCCGCGACCGACCAGCCTCCGAACACAATGGCCACCATGATTGCTGCGACGCGCGCACCATTTGGGAGTGAAAGGCTGGCCCAAGCGCGCAGACTATGCACCAGTGCAAAGAGCCACAGGATAAGCGCAATGACCGCGCCTGCCACTGCGAGATAGGTCAGAAATACGCCGATACTGTCGCTGAGCAAACCAATGCCCGCATTGATCAGAACCGCGTCCAGGATCGGGTTGAATGTGCGGTTATAGGCCATGAACATACCGATATCGGCGAGCTTCATGAATGTAAGCGCGGTCAATAGAAGCGCGAAGCTCCAAACAACCCAAGCCTGTCGCCCAAAAGCTATGGCGAGCGATAGTATTACCAGAAGCTCCAACGGGAATTTGGCGAAGGATGACCATTTCAACATGCCGAAATGATTGGGCAGGACAAGCGCCAGAAACACCGCAAACGCGCCTAAGCCTAGCAAGAGCAACTTCTTCATTGGGCGACCCGCATGAGCCAACAGGTGTCCACTGCGAAAGACCAAAGCAAAAGCAACACAGCGCCTAGAGTTACGGGCATCAGCAAGGCTTCTGGTGCCAGCGGGCACATCAGGAACAGTAGTGCTGCAATCTGGATCACGCACACCGTCTTACGGCGCAAACTTGGTGGCAATTCAGCTTGTAGCTTTGGAACAAGAAAGCTGAGGCCCACAAACCCATATCGCAAAAAGCCTAACACCAAGACCTCTGGCCCCGCGCGGCCGCTGGTGAGAAGGATTACGGCCAAGAGCGCGCTCAGTACGGCATCGACCTCCATGTCGAAACGCGCGCCGAAGCCAGATGTCAAACCGGTTCTACGCGCTAACCAGCCGTCGAGCCCATCCATGGCGAAAGCCACTGAGGCGATTGCAAACACCACCCATCGGTTGAACTCGGGCGCAAAAACGGCTCCCGCCAAAACTGAGGCCAAAGCTGCGCGGGTTAAGGTGACCCCGTTACATAGCCCAAGCGTTTTATGCGGATAGGTATCAACGAGGCCATGCAGCGCAACGACGCCGATCAGTGCAAAGAGGCCAACGGGCATGCCGCTGCTCTCAAACACGGCCATGGCCATAAAGTGAACTGCAACCGCCAAAGCCACAGCCAACAAGAGGAATACGGCAGGGGGCCTTATGGCCTTGCGGTCTTTCCAAATGAGTTGGGAGGAGCTGGTGATCACTGAATTGTCTTTCTCGAATAGTTAACAATAACACTAGGGCGTTCACGATAAACGGCTAATAACTTAACACTGGTGGTATCCGTATTATTCAGTCGGATCACGCAACTGTGACCTCGCCATGCAACGGGCGGTGGTCGGACGCCATATTCGTATCCGGGTGATCAATGGCTTTTGTGTTTTCGACTCTTCCCGGCGGCGTCGACAATATTCGGTCGAGCGGCAAAAAAGAGCGTCTTGTCGGAAATGTTGCCTTCGCGGGGCCGAGCAACGCAGTGCCCACGATTTTTGAGGAGAATGCCAACCCGCCCCAAGGACGCCATTCATTCAGATCACCCAATACGATCGTTTGCATGTCCGGGCGTCTGCGAATGTACTGGCCAATTATGCGCATTTGTATGATGCGCAGCGGCTGGGAGAGCGAAAGATGCATGGACATGATCCGACATTTGCGCCCCTCAACCAGCGTTTCAACACTAATCGCCCCGCGGTGGCAGTGACCCGGCAGATCTATGACGTCGGTATGTATTCGTTGCATCTTGGGGTGCAGAAACAGGATTGTGCCTAAAAATCCATCGCTTTCGGGACCCCAGCGAAGTTCGGGCAGGTCGTGTATATAGTCTAACCCGCTATGATCAGCGATTTTTGAGACATCGATAATTCCACTATGAGGGCGGCACTCCTCATCTGCTTCTTGAAATGCCAGAACGTCAGGTTTGAACGGCAGGAGTACGCTTGTGACGGCCTGTAGAATCCGATCCGGGTCTTTTCGTCCATCCTGACCTTTCGCGCGGTGAATGTTCCATGTCACGCAGCTGAGTTTTTCCAATAGTTCTGCTCTCAATCACATTGACCCGCCGCCAGATGACACAGGGACGAGGCTCTTTTATCTGTGCGATTAACTAGTGCAGCCCCAAGCTTTTCCCACTGCGCCGTGTTTTAGAGCATTCGTTTCAAAAGCCCGTTTTTCTTGATCAATTGATGCTTAAGCACCAAGCCGACATGAAAAACAATCGTGGCCAACAAGACCCAGCCCGACACGATATGCACCCATTTTGCCACATCTCGCAGGGTGTTGTCCTTCGGCAAGGGGCGCGGCATCTCCCAGACGCTAAACAGGTTCACCCCATAATTCCCCCACATGACATAGAACCACCCGCTGATCGGCATGACGAACATGGCGAGGTAAAAGAGCTGCTCAGCCCGGTGAATAAATTTGTGCTCTGTGGTCGTGAGCGATGGCGCCCAGGGCGGCAGCTTTCCGAGCTGGCGGTTTATGATGCGCACAATTGCCACAAGCAAAGCGACCAGCCCAAGTGATTTGTGCCAGTCATAATATGAGTTCGTGGTGATCCCCGCAGGTTGTGTCTCGAAAGTGGTGGAAATTATTCCATGGCGTCTCCGAGCGGCTTATTGTTTGGCTTTGTTATGCCGCGAGGTCAAGGATTTCGTTGAGCGGCTGATCGAGGGTTTCCCAGCCATCGACCTTGCGCATCTGGATTTGGCCCGATGCCATCAATGCCCAGAACAGCATTGGC
>JAPORH010000226.1 GCA_026710325.1 Litoreibacter sp.
CTCCTCGAGCTTGCAAACGCACTTATCAAAGCGAAGCGAAAATGGTCGCCAAAACCAACTTGACCAAGACGGATACTTCGATCTCGACGACTTCGTCGACCCGCGGCTCGACGGTTGCATTTTGGTTGGTATTGGTAGCGATTTCGGGGGCGTCAGCCTGCACTGATGGTACAGTCTCGTCTATTTCGACGGGTTCCTGCGCGACGGCTTCTTCACTCGACTCAGTGATCGCGAGCTCAGCGGTTTCAGTGGTCTCTTGAAGCTCCGGTGCTTTATCAGCGGGCTCATGGATCACGATAAGCGGCTCAGATGCAGCCTCGGTCTTTGGCGCGGGTGTCACTTCAACGATGACGATGTCTTCGACCTTATCTTCTGTTGGCTCAACCACAGCAACTGGAGGTTCAGCTTCTTCGGTTTCAGGTTGAACCGCATCCGTTTGCGCCACGGTTAGATCTTCGGCAGGCGCTTCGCTCTGCGCCACATTAACTCTCGTTTCGTCCTCTTGCGCTTCGGCAACGAGTTGTGCGGTGTCTTCTGAGACAGTTTGCTCCGGCGCTGCTTCGCTCGATTCAACTGGTGCTTCAGGCGCGGCTTGCACCTCGAGCTCACGCTCGGCGGAAAGTGGCGCATAGAGGCTCAAAACCGCCATGACAGCGATGCCGCTGGCGCTGCCCCATAGCACTCCCGATAGAAAGCCCTTGCCCATGTTCTTCGCTCCTTGCCTTCATTGCGCATCAATTTCAACGCGGCCACGTTCATTTTCCTTTGCAATCAAAGGCGCTTGCCCTTGACCGCAGCGCGCGGCTCTGTCCATTTATACCGCGACGCAAAAAGGGTCGAAACCCTTTTTGAAACCAAGCCACAAAGGGACGCGCAACCGTCCCAAATCAGAGACACCTCATGCTGCTACTCATCGATAACTACGACAGCTTCACCTACAATCTGGTACACTACTTTGGCGAACTTGGGGCGGATGTCGTGGTCCGGCGCAATGATGCGATCGACGTGCAGGAGGTGATGGCGATGAAACCCGCAGGCGTTGTACTGTCGCCCGGCCCCTGTGATCCCAGTCAGGCTGGCATCTGCCTTGCCATGGTTGAGGCTGCGGCAGAAACAAACCTGCCGCTTTTTGGGGTCTGCCTTGGGCATCAATCCATTGGGCAAGCTTTTGGCGGCAAAGTTGTGCGCCACAGCGAGATCGTGCACGGAAAGATGGGTACGATCACCCATAACGGAAAAAGCGTTTTCAAAGGACTGCCGCAAGGGTTCGAAGCCACGCGCTATCATTCGCTCGTTGTTGAGCGCGAGAGCCTGCCTGACAGCTTGGAGATCACCGCAGAATTGGATGACGGCACGATCATGGGGCTTCAACACAAGACCAAGCCGATCCATGGGGTGCAATTTCATCCAGAAAGCATAGCCTCCGAGCATGGCCATCAGCTGCTGCAAAACTTTCTGGCCGACATGAAAGTTCCGGCATGAGCGACGCGATGAAACCTTTGATCTTCGCGGCCTCGGAAGGGCCTTTGAGCCGTACCCAAGCTGAGGCCGCGTTTGAGGAGTTGTTCAACGGAGCAGCCACTCCCGCGCAGATGGGCGGGCTTTTGATGGCGCTGCGTGCCAGAGGGGAAAGCGTCGCGGAATATGCCGCAGCCGCCGCGGTCATGCGGGTCAAATGCAACCCGGTTAAAGCACCAGAAGGCGCGATGGATATCGTCGGTACAGGCGGCGACGGAATGGGCACCCTCAACATCTCCACAGCGACGGCGTTTGTGGTCGCAGGCGCCGGCGTCACCGTGGCAAAGCATGGCAACCGCAACCTTAGCTCAAAATCCGGCGCTGCGGACGCTTTGGGGGTTATGGGCATCAACGTCATGGTCGGTCCCGAAGTGGTCGAAAAGGCCATCAACGAAATCGGCATCGGCTTTATGATGGCGCCCATGCACCACCCGGCGATCAAACATGTGATGCCAGTCCGGCAAGAGCTTGGCTGCAAGACCATCTTCAACATCCTTGGGCCTTTGACGAACCCTGCAGGCGTGAAACGCCAACTCACAGGGGCCTTCGCGCCTGACCTGATTTTTCCGATGGCAGAGACTTTGCAATCGTTGGGGGCTGAGAAAGCTTGGCTTGTCCATGGGTCTGACGGCACGGACGAGATTTCAATCAGCGGTCCTACGGCGGTCGCAGCTTTGGAAGACGGTCAAATTACCTCCCGTGAAATCCACCCAGAAGATGCAGGCCTCGCACCGCGTAAATTCGCAGAAATCCTTGGCGGAACACCTCAGGAAAACGGCAAAGCCTTTGCAGCCCTGCTGGACGGGGCGGAAAGCGCTTACCGAGATGCCGTTTTGTTAAATGCCTCCGCCGCTCTCGTGGTTGCGGACAAAGTGAATTCCTTGCCGGAAGGCGTTGAATTGGCAAAAGAAAGCATCGATAGCGGTGCTGCAAAATCGAAAGTCAGCGCATTGGCCAAACTGACATCGGAGGCCGCATGAGCACCCCGACAATCCTTGAAAAGATCAAAGCCTACAAGCTGGAGCATATTGCAGCTTGCAAAGGGGAACGCTCCGAGGCCGACCTGCTGGCCGCTTCCGATGACGCCCCTGCACCACGCGGCTTCTATGAGCAGCTCAACGAAGCGGCGTCCCGCGGATATGGGCTGATCGCCGAGATCAAGAAGGCCAGCCCCTCCAAAGGATTGATCCGGGAGGATTTCGACGTGCCGACGCTCGCGCAAGCCTATGCGGATGGCGGTGCCACTTGTCTTTCGATCCTGACGGATGGACCGTCATTTCAAGGCGATGACAGCTACCTGATGGCCGCGCGCGCAATGGTCGACCTGCCTATTTTGCGCAAAGACTTCATGTACGACCCCTATCAGGTGATCGAGGCGCGGGTGCTTGGCGCGGATTGCATCCTGATCATCATGGCCTCGGTCTCCGACGCCCAGGCGGTTGAGTTGGAGGAAGCCGCGACGCGTATGGGGCTCGATGTTCTGGTCGAGGTTCACAACGCTGAGGAGTTGGAGCGCGCCGCCGTTTTAAAAAGCCCCATGCTGGGGATCAACAACCGCGATTTGCACAGCTTCGAGGTGACGCTAGACACCACGCGAACATTGGCCAAACGCGTTCCAGCGGACAAACTGATCGTTGCTGAGAGCGGCATATTCGAGCCGGATGACCTGGCCGAGCTGTCCCAATACGGCGCGCGGTCTTTCTTGATCGGTGAGAGCTTGATGCGTCAGGCCGATGTCGCGGCGGCCACACGTCATATTCTCAGCAAAAAACCATTTACCAGAGGGATGTAGATGGCGAAGCTCACCCATTTTGATGGCGCGGGCCAGGCCCATATGGTCGATGTCTCCGACAAACAGGTAACGGATCGGATTGCGGTTGCACGCGGCTCAGTGATTATGTCGTCGGAAACACTTGCGCTTGCGGCTGAGGGCACCGCAAAGAAGGGCGATGTGATGGGGGTAGCGCGTTTGGCGGGTATCATGGGCGCCAAAAAATGCGCTGACCTGATCCCGCTGTGCCATCCCCTGCCCATCACCAAGGTCTCCGTCGAGCTGACCCCTGACGAAAGCCTACCAGGCATACGAATTGAAGCCACCGTGAAGACAACGGGTCAAACTGGTGTCGAGATGGAAGCGCTCACCGCAGTCACCACCGCGGCCCTGACCGTTTACGACATGCTGAAAGCCGTCGAAAAGGGCATGGAGATCACGGATGTGAAGCTCGCGCTGAAAGATGGTGGCAAATCCGGGCGGTTTGAGGCGTGATTTCGGTCAGCGAAGCGCTTGATGCGCTGTTTGCGCTCGTAGAACCTTTGCCTTCTGAAACTGTTCCACTTCAGGACGCTGCGGGCCGCGCACTGGCTGAAGCAGCTATCGCCAAGCGCGACCAACCCCCATTCGCAGCCTCGGCCATGGATGGCTACGCTGTTTCAGGGGATGTATCACCCGGGGCCGTTTTTTCTGTTATCGGCGAGGCCGCCGCAGGACATGCGTTTGACGGTGGCTTAAGCGCAGGCCAAGCCGTGCGAATTTTCACGGGCGCTCCGCTTCCAAACGGCGCGACCCGCGTTGTCATCCAGGAAGATGTCACACGCGAAGGCGACAAGATCACTTTGAACGAGGGATTGGACACTAAAACTCATATCCGCCCCGCAGGCGGAGATTTCAAAGCTGGGCAGTCTCTCTCTGCTCCGCGTGTCCTGAGACCCGCTGATCTTGCGCTTCTGGCCTCGATGAATTTCGCGACCGTCAGCGTTGCGCGGCGTCCAACTGTTGCGTTGATCGCGACCGGCGACGAATTGGTTATGCCGGGGGAAACCCCAAGAGATGACCAGATCATTGCCTCAAACACATTTGGCCTGAAAGCCATGTTGGAAAACGCTGGCGCTCAGGTGCGCATGATACCAATAGCTAAGGACACGGAAAGCTCTTTAGCGCAGGCGCTCGATCTGGCTTCTGGAAATAACCTGATCGTCACCATTGGCGGCGCATCCGTGGGCGATCATGACATTGTCGGAAAGGTTGCGCAGGATCAGGGATTGGAGCGCGCCTTTTACAAAGTCGCAATGCGCCCCGGCAAGCCGCTCATGGCTGGTAGGATTGGTAATTCCACGCTCGTTGGACTGCCAGGAAATCCTGTTTCTTCAATGGTTTGCGGAGAGATTTTCATCCGTCCGATGACCCAAAAAATGCTCGGCTTCCCTGCCGTGCCGCGCGAGATACGCAATGCCAAGCTCGCCTCGCCTTTGGGCCAAAATGGACCGCGGGAGCATTACATGCGCGCAAAGCTCGACATAGTGAAGGGCACAATCAGCGCGTTCGAACAGCAAGACAGTTCCCTATTAACCGTTCTTTCAGATGCAAATGCTCTGCTTGTGCGCAAGCCAAGTGACCGCGCGCGCGAAGCAGGTGAGACTGTGAGCTACATCGCCCTCTGAGCAAAGGTTAACGCTGCGTTGACACAAAAGGGGAACGAGGGTAGAACATTCGCGAACACAGTCCGTTAAGGGAGTTCGAGCATATGCTGACGAAGAAACAGCTGGATCTGTTGAGATTCATCCATACCCGCGTGCAACGCGACGGGGTCACCCCAAGTTTTGAAGAAATGAAGGATGCGCTGGACCTGCGCTCCAAATCCGGCATTCATCGCCTAATCACCGCGCTTGAAGAACGTGGTTTCATTCAACGCCTTGCACATCGCGCGCGCGCCATTGAAATCGTGAAGCTGCCTGACGCAATTGATGGCGGCGTCCTGAACAAGCCTTCTGGCTTTACGCCAAAGGTGATCGAGGGGGACAAGAGCGATCCACCACCTGCCGCTATGCCTGTGAAGGAAATTCACGCGATGGAACTGCCCGTGATGGGGCGCATCGCAGCCGGTACGCCGATTGAGGCGATCAGCGAAGTCTCATCCCACGTGGCCGTTCCAGGATCAATGCTGGCTGGTAACGCGCATCACTACGCGCTTGAAGTCAAAGGCGATTCCATGATCGAGGCTGGCATCAATGATGGCGACGTGGTCGTCATTCGGGAGCAGACCACGGCCAATAACGGCGATATCGTTGTCGCGTTGGTTGAAGACGCGGAAGCCACTTTGAAGCGCTTCCGCCGTCACGGCTCTTCAATCGCGCTGGAGCCCGCCAACGTGAACTATGAAACACGGGTCCTGCCGGACCACATGGTCAAGGTGCAGGGGCGTTTGGTTGGCCTCATCCGGTCTTACTAAAGCCTACCTCGCCCAAAGGCGCGCGCCCCGCAGGTCGCGCGTCGTAACGATCTTTGGGCCATTCTCCGTTTCAAAAATTGCGATGGACCCCGACCCTCGAAGGCTGTTGCGATTGATCACATCACAGGTCAGATCACTTCGAAGCTGTGGTAAAATCAGAATGTCAGCTTTTGCGCAGAGCCGTGACGCCTCCCTCCGACCTAGGTCTTTGTCATTCACAAATAGCAGCTCGGACTGCCCGACTTTCGTTGAAACGGTATTGCGCTCAAAGCCTCCGCGCTCCCACGACGACTTTTGGGTCGCCGGATCTCCATCATTTTCCAACCAAGCGCCCGCAACGAACCCTTCGCCGCGTGGCTTGTTGAGTGCCCGTCCCTCCGGCGTCATGACACCGATCAGTGTGCCCGTGTCGGAAATCAGCACTGTTGGCCTGTCATAACTCATCCACAGGCCAAACGCGCCTGCAAGCACGACACAACCAGACAGCCGCCAGTGGCTTTGCAGGAGGCAAATCAAAGCGCCGCCAAGCCCTAGAAGAGGCAGCACCCATGGACCAGGTGATGGAAAGAGCCGCAACGCGCTGTCCCACCCCGCGACAGTTTCAGCCACAAAGATGATCCATCGGACGCCCAGTTGCATGATCTGCAGGCCGAGGTTCTCAAAACCAAAGGGGCTCAAGACCGCGGCCAACACGGCGCCGGGCATCACCAACGTCCCCATAACCGGTACCGAGGCGAGGTTCGCAATCAGACCCCATTGGGCCATTTGGTTGAAATGCAGCGCCCCAAATGGCGCGGTGGCGATCCCGGCAATGCCCGATGAGATCACCAGTGAAACAAAGTTCCGCCACCAGCGCGGCCAGCCCAACATCAAATTGCGATCGCGCACCTCGGCAAAGACGGCGACCAGAGCCGTTGTCGCCGCAAAAGACATTTGAAACCCCGGCCCAGCAAGACTGTCTGGCCGAATGGCGAGCACGATCAAGGCGGCAATTGCGACCGCACGCAAGGTCAGCGCCCGCCGATCGAGACACACCGCAAACAACATGACACTTACCATGATAAAAGCACGCTGCGTCGCGACACTCGCACCCGAGATGCCCAAATAGCAGAGTGCGGCAACAAAGGCCGCAATTGCTGCGATCTTCTTGGGATTGCAGCGCATGGCAACGCTGGGAAAAAATGCAAAACCGAGCCGGATCATCACGAAGACAACGCCCGTGAGCATCCCCATATGCATGCCGGAAATAGCTAGAAGATGTGCCAGATTGGACGCGCGCAAAGCCTCCAGGGCTTCGGTGTCGAGATCTGATCGGTCACCTGTCAAAATCGCACTGGCAAACGCCCCTTCCCGTGCAGCCATCCGGTTTTTGATCGCAGCAGACAGCTCCATCCGAACGCCAAATATCCAAAGCGCAAACCCGTTCCGCTCCGCAGGGCTTTGTAGCAACACCGGAACGCGGGTGTAGCCAACACCACCGAGCTGCTGAAACCAGGCGTGACGTTGAAAATCAAAGCCACCCGGCTCCACTGGGCCGGAAGGGGGCGATAAATGCCCCGTCATCATCAGGACCTGACCCGGCTTGGGGTCCACGAAAGGCTGTTCGCCATGCAGCGAGACACGCACGCGCTCAGGCCTTTTCACAGGCGCCATCCGGTCCAAACGCACTTGATCCAGCGTCACCCTGAGCGCGCCGGAGGACGACCTGTCGATTGCGACAACCCGCCCCTCGATCGGGCCGTAGTAACGATATTCAAGGACAGGTGCCGCCGCGCGGTGGCTTTGAAGACCTGCAATTCCAAAACCCAGTGCCGCAAAACAGGCCGCCCATGCAAAGGGCAAAACCCGGGCCTCGAACCGCGCCAATAGCGTAAGGATAAGGCCCGCGGCGATGAGCCATGAATGCAGCGCGCGCGGCGGTTCGGACATCAAGGAAAAGTAGACCCCGATCCCCGTCCCGAAGTAAATTGGCAGCCACAAAAAGACCTGATTGCGCGCGACCACCTGCAAGGCAAGCCCACCTTGCCAAAGGCGCGATCCGAATGTGCCAGGGGCCGCACTTGTTTCCATGATCAGACCAGCCTAAACACGCCTCAAACACCGCTCATCGTAGCGAATTTATGGTTTCGAAAAGGTAAACTCCCACATGTCCGACACTCCGGTCGTCACTCGTTTTGCCCCATCCCCCACTGGCTTTTTGCATATTGGTGGGGCGCGCACTGCCTTGTTCAACTGGCTTTATGCACGGGGTCGCGGCGGTAAGTTTTTGCTGCGGATTGAGGACACGGACCGCGCGCGCTCCACGCCTGAGGCCACACAGGCGATCCTGGACGGGCTGACATGGCTTGGCCTTGATTGGGACGGGGAAGCGACGTCGCAATTCGAAGCCGCCACGCGCCATGCCGAGGTCGCACATCAGCTGTTGTCAGAGGGCAAAGCCTATAAGTGCTTCTCAACACAGGAAGAGATTGCCGCTTTCCGCGAGCAGGCCAAGGCCGAGGGCCGATCAACACTTTTCCGCTCCCCTTGGCGCGACGTGCCTGAAGCAGAGCATCCGGACGCGCCTTTCGTGATCCGGATCAAGGCGCCTCAAGACGGCGAAATCTCAATCCAAGACGCCGTCCAGGGTGAGGTAACGTGGAAGGCGGAAACGCTCGACGATATGATCTTGCTCCGTTCTGATGGAACCCCCGTTTATATGCTCGCCGTGGTTGTCGACGATCACGACATGGGCGTGACGCATGTTATTCGTGGCGACGACCATCTCGCCAATGCCGCGCGCCAATCGATGATCTACACGGCCATGGGCTGGGACTTGCCCACTTTCGCGCATATACCACTGATCCACGGGCCGGACGGCAAGAAGCTGTCCAAGCGCCATGGCGCACTTGGGGTCGAGGAGTATGCGGCCATGGGTTACACGCCTTCGGGTCTTCGCAATTATCTGGCGAGACTGGGCTGGAGCCATGGCGATGACGAGGTATTCACCGACGCGCAAGCGCTGGAGTGGTTTGATCTGTCAGGCATCGGGAAAGCCCCTGCCCGCCTCGATTTTAAGAAAATGGAAAACATTTGCGGTCACCACATTGCGATGAGCGACGATAAGGTGTTGATGCGCGATATTGAGCACTATGCGGCAAATGACATGCAGCAAAACCTTTCGCAGACGCAGAAAGACAAGCTTGCCGAGGCGCTTTCAGTGCTGAAAGGCAATTCAAAAACTCTGGGGGCCCTTCTGGATAAGGCGCATTTCATTCTCGGCAGCCGTCCATTTACCCCCGATGAGAAGGCCGCGAAGCAGTTAAATTCTGTATCCCGTGGTATACTGAAGGAATTGACGCCGCATCTGCAAACTGCTACTTGGTCCCGTGAAATGCTTGAAAGCGTGCTCAACGATTTCGCGGCATCCAAGGAGATGGGTTTCGGAAAATTGGCCGGACCGCTCCGCGCCGCACTTTCGGGACGCGCTGTCTCCCCCAGTGTCTTCGACATGATGATGCTGATCGGGCAAGAGGAAACTCTCGCCCGGCTTGAGGATGCGCAGGGTACTTAAACCTGCACCGCCTCGATTATGAAAACGCGTGCCGGTTGCGTCACGCTTGAAACGATCGGGGGCGGTTCAGCCGACAGCCCCCTCAAGACAATCAAAGAGGTGTCGATATGGCCGATAAAACCGCGAAATTAACCTTCGACGGCAAGGAAATTGAGCTGCCCATTCTTTCGCCAACGGCCGGGCCCGACGTTCTGGACATCACCAAGCTCTATGCGCAAGGCGGGGTCTTTACCTACGACCCGGGCTTCACCTCCACGGCGGCATGCGACAGCACCATCACCTTCATAGATGGCGGCAAAGGCGAGCTTCTGCATCGCGGCTACCCCATCGACCAACTGGCAGAGGATTCGCACTACCTGGAGGTGTGCTACGTCCTGCTTTACGGCGAACTCCCATCGGCAGAGCAGCTCGAAGATTTCGAAAACCGCGTGACCATGCACACCATGCTGCACGAGCAGATGGTGTATTTCTATCGTGGCTTCCGCCGTGACGCCCACCCGATGGCAATTATGACCGGTGTGGTTGGGGCGATGTCAGCCTTTTACCACGATTCCACCGATATCAATGACCCGTGGCAGCGCGAAGTGGCCTCGATCCGTCTCATCGCAAAAATGCCTACGATCGCGGCTTGGGCCTATAAGTTCTCCATTGGCCAGCCGTTTGTGTACCCGCGAAATGATCTCGACTATGCGTCGAACTTCCTGCGTATGTGTTTTGCGGTGCCGGCCGAGGATTATCAGGTCAACCCGATCCTCAGCCGCGCGATGGATCGCATCTTCACGCTGCACGCGGATCATGAGCAGAACGCGTCCACCTCGACCGTGCGCCTCGCGTCTTCCTCCGGGGCGAACCCGTTTGCTTGTATTGCCGCTGGCATCGCCTGCCTTTGGGGCCCGGCGCATGGCGGCGCGAACCAGGCCTGTTTGGAGATGCTGGAAGAGATCGGGTCCGTGGATCGCATCCCCGAATATATCGCCCGCGCCAAAGACAAGGATGACCCGTTCCGCCTGATGGGTTTCGGCCACCGCGTCTACAAAAACTTCGACCCGCGCGCGAAAGTGATGAAGAAATCAGCCGACGAGGTGCTGGAGCTTCTCGGTGTTGAGAACAACCCGAAGCTGCAGGTGGCCAAGGAGCTCGAAAAACAGGCACTCAGCGATCCCTATTTCGCCGAGAAGAAACTCTTCCCGAATGTGGACTTCTATTCCGGCATCATTCTAGAGGCTATGGGCTTCCCAACATCGATGTTCACGCCGATATTCGCACTGGCGCGTACCGTGGGCTGGATCAGCCAATGGAAAGAGCAACTGGCCGACCCGAAACTCAAAATCGGCCGCCCACGCCAGCTTTATATGGGCGAGACGATGCGCGACTATGTCGACATCGAAAAGCGCTAAGGCAACAGGCCGTCCCTCGGGGCGGCCTTTTTCGTTATGCTAAGAACACAAAGACTTCTGATCCGGCCAGCACGCGAGAATGACGCGGAGGGCTTGTTCGAGGTCTATGGCGATCCCGAAACGATGCGTTTTTGGGACACGCTGCCCGACACGCAACTGGAACAAACGCAGCGCCGCGTCCATGGCTTCATGCGAGCCGAAAACCCAACCTATTTTGTATTGGAGCATAAGGGACGCGCTGTTGGAACCGCCGGCATTCACGCAGGCGATGAGTTGGGTTTCATTTTGCATCGCGGGCTATGGCGTCAGGGGCTCATGCGCGAATGCCTCGACGCTCTGATCCCATGGAGCTTTGCGACGCTGGCCCTGAGCCAGATCACTGCCGATGTCGATCCCCGCAACACCGGGTCCATAACGCTTCTGACACGTATCGGCTTCTTGGAAACAGGCCGCGCGCAAAACACTATTCAAGTCGGAGACGAATGGTGCGACAGCGTCTATTTCAAACTTTCTTCTTGAAAAGCCGCTGCACTACTTCACCGATTTCGCGCCCAAGCGAGCGCGCGCGTTTCGACCTCTTGAATGAACGGATCTTTGCCGTCCATATAGGCCTCCGCTTCCGTGCTCATTCGCAACAAAGACCGTTTCAGGTCCGAGTAAGCCCGCGCTACATCTTCATGGGTGCGCAGATAGTCGCGAAACGCAAGATGGCGGCGCAAATGCTCAGAGCCTGTTTCAAAGACGTGTAAGTTATGGCTGCGTTTTCCTGCATTGTCCGTTTTGCGAAAATAGCGGCGCTCAGAAATACCAAAAGCGCCCATCACCTCATAGCCGAGCGTCTCGAATTGCGCATGGTACGGCTCCAGCAAATCCAGGTCCTCAACCTCGCCCAACATATCAATGATGGGTTTGGCCAAAATGCCGGGAATGGATGTGCTGCCGATATGGTGAAGCCTGGTTAGGGCCGGCACCTGCTCAAGCAAGCGCCTACGTTCTGTTTCGAACTTGGCCCTCCAACCCGGGTCATGAGCGGCCAGAACAACCGTCATGGCTTCGTTCTGTTAAAAATACTCAAACCCCATCATACGCCATAAAGCGCACCGAATTTCTGGTCGAGATAGTCGAGCAACGGCGCCTCAGTCGGCTCAAATCCGCATGCATGTATAATCGTTTCCCGCGGTTCGCGCAGCCCGCCGAAGCGTTGCAGATTATCGCGCAGCCATCCCGTCGCGGTGCTGGTCTCACCTTTGGCCAATTGCGCGTCAAGGTCCGGCACGGCTTCCCGCAGGGACTGATACAAGCAGCCCGCATATACGTTTCCGAGCGAGTAGGTCGGGAAGTAGCCAAACAGACCGAAAGACCAATGGACGTCCTGCAAAACCCCGTTGGCTGGTTTGTCTACCGCTACGCCGAAATCCGCCTCAAAACGGGCGTTCCAGGCTTCCTCCAGATCGGCGACTTCCAGATCACCTGCGATCAACTGCCGCTCCAGATCAAAGCGCAGCATGACGTGCAGATTATAATGCACCTCATCCGCCTCAGTCCTGATGTAGCCGGAGGAGACGCTATTGACGACACGGTAGAACGCGTCCTCATCCGCGACGCCGAAATCGCCAAACTGGTCACGCATCTTGCCGAAAAGCCAGCCTGTGAAAGCGCGGGAGCGTCCGAGCTGGTTTTCGTAAATCCGGCTTTGGCTTTCGTGAACGCCCATAGACACACCACTGCCAACCGGCGTCAAAAGATGCGCATGATCAACGGCTTGCTCATAGCAAGCGTGGCCTACCTCATGGATGGTGGAGTAGATCGAGTTAAACGGATCTCGCGCGCTGGTGCGCGTTGTAATCCGCACATCTGTGCCTGAGCCTGAACTGAAGGGGTGAACCGCCTTATCGATGCGACCGATGTTCAGATCATAGCCGAAGGCTTGCGAAAGCTCCTGCGTCAGGGCCATTTGCGCCGGTTCGTCGAAGGCGTGATCCAATGCGATAGGCGCACCCGCGCCCAGCACTTTCTCGCGTAACGCCACAAGGCGCGGGCGCATGCGGTCAAACATCGCTGCCAACTCGACCCCGGTCATGCCGGGTTCGTAATCCTCCAAGAGTGCATCATAGGCGTCGCCGTCCTCAGACAAGCAGGCAGCTTCTTCACGCTTCAGTCGGATCATCTCGGTCAAAACAGGCGCGAAACTGGCAAAGTCATTGTCGGATCGCGCCTGGGCCCAAACGCCCTGCCCCATCGAGGTGTGCCGCGCCATGGCAGTGGCAAGCTCAGACGGAATTTTCGTTGTACGTTCGTAGCGGCGTTTGATCAGCCGGAGATTGGCAGCAGCAGTCTCGTCCTTCGCTTCTGCAGTCTCGATCCAATCGCCGATTTGCGGATTGCAGCGGCGTGCGTGTAGCACTTCTTCTAGGGCTGCCATTTCCTCGGCACGGAGTTCGGCGGCGCCAGCAGGCATCATCGTCTCCTGGTCCCATCCAGTACGCCCTGCGACCGATCCAAGCGCTTGTGTGACGCGTTCATAGGCCATCAAGTCTTCATATGCGCTCATGGATTTAGCCTCGTTTCACGGTTTGGGTGGTCGGGTACATTGTGTGGAAGCGCGCCCGCAGGATCAGGCAGACCAGGGCCACAGCGCCAAGCTGGTGGGCGATGGCCAGATGCCAAGGCGCTGCGTAAAGCACGGTGCCCACGCCCAGCACCATTTGGCCGAAAAGCATCACCGCGACCCAGTCAAAGCTTTGCTTTGTCGCGGTATTAGCCGAGCGGCGGGAAATGAACCAAATGATCAAGCCAAAGGCAATGACTGCGTAGCCAAGCATCCGGTGGTTAAACTGAACCAGAGCTTCGCCCTCGAAGAAGTTGCGCCAAATCGGCTCGAACTCAAAAGCCAGCGACGGGAAAAATTCACCCCCCATAAGCGGCCAATCGGTATATGTTCGGCCTGCATCGTTGCCTGCGACCAGCGCGCCGAGGATGATTTGCAGGTAACTCAGGTGCAAAAGCCCGGAGACCAGCCGCTTCAGCCCCGGCGCCGCATTGCGCCGCGCCTGCATCAAATCCGCTTCGCTTCGGCCAAGCCGTAAGACGTACCAACAGATGAGCCCGAGGATGATGAAGGCGAGACCCAGATGCGTCGCGAGCCTGTAGGGCTCTACGTCTAACATGCCTTCCTCTAAGCCGGACTTCACCATCCACCAACCAATTGCGCCCTGCAGCCCACCAAGCGCGCCTAAGAACAATAGTCGGGATGTCCAGCCTGTTGGGATTTGTCGACGCGCGGCAAAATAAACGAAACCCACGCCCCATACGAGGCCGATAAAGCGGCCCAGCTGTCTGTGTCCCCATTCCCACCAATAAATCACCTTGAACTCGGCCAAGGTCATACCCGCATTTTGTTCCTTGTATTCGGTTGTCTGTTTGTACTTTTCGAACTCGACCAGCCAAGCCTCTTCGGTCAACGGTGGAAGAACACCGCTCACCGGTTCCCATTCGGTGATAGACAAGCCGCTATCGGTGAGCCGGGTTAGCCCGCCCACGGCGATCATGATCACCACAAGCGTAAACAGCATCATCAGCCAGGCGCGGATGGCGCGGCGCGCGCCAGGGTTCTTGGCACGGTCGATTACGCCTGCTTGCGCTTGCGGTTTCTCGACGCTGTCGACCTCTTCAAAAATGGAACGTTTCTGTGCCATCTCGGCCTCTTATCGCTTTGGGTTACACCTAAACGCGCTGGCGTGGCGCGGCAACTACTACCCTCGCGTTTTCCACCGCACGAATTGCCGCAGCATGCCGTGGAAGATCTGCACGTCTTGCGGGGTCAGCGGCATACGCGAAAGCATATTTCGCAAGTGCAGCTTCATCGAGGCGGCTTTGGTTTCGGGGAAGAAGAACCCGGCCACCTCCAAACGCTCCTCGAAATGGGTGTAGAGCTTTTCAACCTCGATCTGGCTGGCTTGCGGTATCTCCGGCGCCTCGATCACACCTTCCTCAGATTGCCGCCGCCACTCATAGGCCGTGAGCAACACGCATTGCGCAAGATTGAGCGACGCAAAGCCCGGGTTAACCGGGACTGTGACAATCGCGTTGGCGAGCGCAATATCGGCGTTTTCAAGCCCGGCGCGCTCCGCCCCGAACAGCACGCCCACGCGTTTGCCATCCGCAATAAGCGCGCGCGCCTCGCCCATGGCCTGTTCTGGCGTCACGACTCTGGTGGTCATATCACGCGGGCGGGCGGTGGTGGCGTAGACGTAATCCATGTCGCCAATAGCACCAGCCGTTGTGTCGAACACCCCGACCTTATCCAGAACACGCGCAGCGCCCGAGGCCGTGGCCGTCGCCGCCGGATTGGGCCAACCATCCCGCGGGGCCACCAGCCGCATATGCTCAAGCCCAAAATTCAGCATCCCACGGGCGGCTGCACCGATGTTTTCGCCCATTTGAGGGCCAACCAAAACCATCACTGGTTGCGGGCCACCCCAATCGTCCTGAGCTTGATGATCCGTGCCTGACATTGTCTCTCCACACTTTGCGCGCGGTGTACGCGAGAGGCTCCTATGGGCGCAATGCCCTTGTGAGGGCGCGCACCCGCTTGTAAGAGAAGGAAAAAGACAAGGCCTGCCCATGACCGACGCGAGCGACGCCCCTCAGACCCCGCAAATCTACCTGATCACACCGCCTGATTTTGAACTGTCGAGTTTCCCGGGCAAGCTCTCGGGTATTCTCGATTCTGTAGAAACAGCTTGTGTGCGCCTTTCCCTTGCCGCCAGCGATGAGGATGACGTGAGCCGCGCGGCCGACCTTCTGCGCGAAGTTTGCCATGCCCGCGACATCCCCTTGATCCTCGACACCCATGTGCGCCTGGTTGAGAAACTGGGCCTCGACGGTGTGCATTTGCAAGATGGCGCAAGGACCGTGCGTTTCGCGCGCAAGGAGCTGGGTGCAGATGTCGTCATTGGCGCTTTCGCAGGAGCCTCACGGCATGAGGGCATGAATGCAGGTGAAAGCGGAGCGGATTACGTGGCGCTTGGCCCGCTCAGTGATACCGGCCTTGGCGCAGGCGAGTTAGCGCAGCTTGAGGATTTCGAGTTCTGGTCCCAGATGATCGAGCTGCCGATTGTCGCCGAGGGCGGGTTGAGCGTCGAGGTGATCGAAACCTTCGCGCCGTTTTCAGATTTCTTCGCCATTGGGCCCGAGATTTGGAAACAAGACGACCCGCTTACCACGCTTAAGTCTCTGACAGCACCTTTGGGTTGAGACCTGAGCGCACGGCCTCTTCACAGGCGCGCGCCAGCGCTTTGCGATCCGGATAATCGGAAACTTTCAACGCCGGGTGATACACAACCTCAATCCGGCCTTGTTTTGCGGCGCCAAGCGTTTGGATCAGATGCGGGGCGAAGTCCATATCACCCCACCAGCCATAGAAACGCAGGGATTGCCCCTCAGGCGCGATGTAGCTCACAGAAACCGGTTGAATAAAGCTGACCTGCCTTAGCTCATCAGCGAAGAAGGCCGCAAATAGGGTTGATTTGAAAGGCAGCACCCGCCGTCCATCGCTGCTGGTTCCTTCAGGAAAGAACAAAAGCTTATGCCCGGCTTTCAGCCTCTGTTCGAACAAAGACTTTTGCTGCGCGGCATCGTTGGGATCACGGCGAATAAAGACCGTTCCCACGCTGCGCGCCAGCAGTCCAATACCCGGCCATTTCGCGACCTCCGCCTTGGAGACGAAATAAAGCGTGTCGGACGCGTTAAGCGAGAAAATATCCAACCAGGACGCATGGTTCGCAACGACACCTCCGAGCTGGCTCATCGGTTTGCCGGTGACTTTTAACCTAATACCAAGCACGCGCAGCCCCGTCCGGCACACAAATCGCGTGATGTAGGGCGTCAGCGGGCGGCGCACCCCGAAAAGCGGCGCTTCCACGGCGCGCATGATCAGCAAAACGACAAGGCACAACAAGACCAAAAGCGCCAAAGGCAGCCCGCGTAGAAACGCGCGAAGATACCCAGCCCCACTCAGAGGCGGTATTTCCTCTTCCGGCATCTCGTTCCAGGTCATCGACGGGCCTTGGTGTACAGATCGCGGTGCTTTGTAGACATGCGCGCTGTATCCATCACAAGGCACACATCGATCGTATTGAAATCGTGATCAATAAACGCACCCTCCCCGATCACGCCGCCAAGGCGCAGATACGCTTTGATAAGCGCTGGCGTGTCTTTCATCGCGCGTGGCCGGTCGACTGCATCAGGCGGGATCAAATCCATCGGCTCAAAAACCTTGGAGCGTGGGCGCAGCTCCGGCTGGGCGAGATGGGCGTGGTGCAAGTTTGACAGAGCATGGGCGATACGTGCCGGGTCCGTGCCATGAAAGCTGGCAACGCCAAAAAGAATTTCGATCTTATGTTCGTCGACGTAATCGGCCAGACCCTGCCACAGATGGAACATGGCGGTGCCACCGCGATAGTCCGGCAGCACGCAGGATCGCCCGAGTTCAAGGAGGTTGCGATTTGAGCATTTCAACGGTGACAGATCATATTCCGTTTCGCTGTAATAACGGCCGGCCCGATCGACTGCGTCACCGCGAAGCAGGCGGTAGACCCCAATAACGTGGTCGAACTGGTCCGCGTCTCGACCCGGATCAACAAGGATCAACTGGTCCATATGCGCATCGAACGCGTCGCGCTCAAACCGCCCAGCATGGTCGACAAGTGCCCCGTCGCCACCCAGCTCTTCGACAAACACTTTGTAGCGTAAACGCTCGGCGCCGCGCAGGTCCTTTTCTTCGCGCGCGAGGCGTATTTCCAAGGCGGAGGTTTCGGACACTGTCACTTACCCTGAGACCAAGCGTCGCAAGGGGGCGAAAATTTGACCTTGTGAGCCCCATGGCTGTCTTGATAGCTTGATTTCATTAATTGGTCTCGTTTGTTTTTTCTTGGCTAGTCAATCGCTTGTTCGATGGTCAAAGCCACTTCCAAACCGTTGATAGTCACCTTACCTTGATGCTCGAAGTTAACCGTTATTTTACCATTTATGTTAGATTGAACCTGTCCAAGCCCCCAGTCGGGCGCCCCCGGGTGTCGCACGAGCATGCCCGGCTCCAACAGAGAGTTTAAATCTTCCATATGGCCCAACCTCTCGGATCTGAATTAATGACCACCAACCTCAAAGACAGCGCGTCGCTTTTGGGCTCGCGTATCTGCCACGACCTTATCAGCCCTTTGGGCGCGATCAGCAATGGGGTCGAGCTTTTGTCAATGACAGGCGCTGCAAACTCGCCGGAAATCAAGCTGATTGAGGAGGCCGTCGCAAGCGCCAATGCGCGGGTGAAGTTCTTTCGCGTGGCCCTAGGTGCCGCATCAAGCGGACAGATGCTGGCACGCGGCGAGCTTTTGAAGCTGCTCGATGGTTGCTACGGCGGCGGGCGTTTGGTGGTCAAATGGGGCCCAACCGCTGATCCGACGCGCGTGGAGGCAAAAACCGCGTTTCTCGCCTTAATGTGCCTTGAGACAGCCCTGCCGCAGGGCGGTGAGATTGTCATCAACGCCGACCGAGGCTCATGGCAGATGCAGGCTTATGGCCCGTCCGTACGGTATGACGCAGATCTTTGGAACATTCTGACGCGCGGCGGGCATGATGATCTAGCGTCTAGTCAGGTACAATTCCTGCTTCTTCATGACGCGTTTCAGGCACAAGCGCTCTCTCCACTTGTCGGACATTCGGATAGCGCAGTTTCGCTTCGTTACTAGCTTTCGGTCAATCCACTGCGAAACCTTCGCATGTTGGCTTGATAGTTACGTGCTGAGGCGACTAACCCGGCGCGTTGCTCTGCGCTGAGCTCTTTGACGACTTTTCCCGGCGCGCCTAGAACCATCGAACCGTCAGGAATGACCTTGCCTTCTGTTATCAACGCGCCTGCACCAATCAGGCATCCTTTGCCAATCACGGCGTTGTTCAACACCGTAGCGCCCATGCCGATCAAAGTGCCTTCGCCCAAAGTGCAGCCATGCAGAATCGCCTTATGGCCGATGGTACAATTCGAACCAATCGTGAGCGGACAGCCCGGGTCTGTGTGCAGCACGCAGCCTTCCTGAATATTGCTGCCTTCGCCTACGACAATGGGTTCGTTGTCTCCGCGAAGCGTAGCGCCAAACCACACAGAGCTGGCCTCCTCCAAGATCACGTTCCCGATCACATTGGCGTCTGGCGCGACCCAGTAGTCACCCGAAGCCGGGGTTTGTGGTGCAACACCATCCAATACGTACAAGGTCATGTATCTCGCTCCCCATATTCTTCGGACAAGCCGCGCACAAAATCGACGAGCCCGCTTTGCCGGGTCCGGCGCAGCCGTTCCGAGGTCAGGATCGTGCGCAGCTGTTCAGCGCTTTCATCAATGTCGCGATTGATAATGCAGTAGTCATATTCGGCCCAATGGCTGATCTCCTGCCAGCTTTGCGCCATGCGTTTGTCAATCACCTCGTCACTGTCCTGACCGCGTTTGCGCAGCCGGGCTTCAAGCTCCTTAATGGAAGGCGGAAGGATAAAAATGCTCACAAGGTCCTGCGCGAGGCTTGATCCGCGGATTTGCTGACCACCTTGCCAGTCAATGTCGAAAATGACATCCCGCCCCGCGCTCAGAGCCGCCTCGACGGGCCCGAGAGGAGAGCCATAGAAGTTGCCGAACACCTCAGCGTGTTCGAGCATTTTTCCGGTATCCACCATCTCCTGAAACGCATCGCGGGTTACGAAATAATATTCGCGCCCGTCCTCTTCGCCCGGGCGCGGCGCCCGTGTGGTGGCCGAGACAGAAAAACTGATGGTTGGATCCCATTTCCGCAAAAGGCCAGAAAGCGTTGATTTTCCCGCGCCAGACGGAGAGGACAGAATGATCGGGATGCCGCGGCGTTGCGCCATGTCTACTCCACGTTTTGGACCTGCTCGCGCATCTGATCGATCAGGGCCTTCAGGTCAAGCCCGACCTGCGTCAGCTCAGTTGAGCCGGATTTGGAGCACATTGTATTGGCCTCGCGATTGAATTCCTGCATCAGAAAATCCAGCTTCCGTCCAACCGCGCCACCTTTCACCAGCAAGTCGCGCGCGGCTGTGACATGCGCTGCGAGCCTGTCAATCTCTTCGGTGACATCGGCTTTAACTGCAAGCAAGGCCAATTCCTGCGCCAAGCGCGTTTCATCAATCGCATCGGTATTTGCCAGAATACGCGTGACGTTCTCCCTCAAGTTGGCCGCCACGGCGTCCTTGCGCGCTGCGGCGCATGCTTCCGCTTCTGTTGTCAGTGTCTCAATGCTGTCGAGACAGCTTGCCAGAACATCGTTGAGAGCCTCCCCTTCACGAGCACGCATGTCGATAAATGCCTCCAAAGCCATTTCAAGGTCAGACTTGATGGCGTCAAACCCCGGCCATGTTTCATTCAGCTCGCTTCCGCCCACAACGCCCCGCACTGCCAGTATTTCTGCAGCTGTTGCGGGGGCGATTGACGTTCCTAATGCCGCTGCCGCATCGGTGATTTGCTTGGTCGCAATCAGCACCTCATTCAAGACATCCGGGGCTATCGCAAAACTGCCATCTGCGCCTTCTCGCTCCACACGCAGGCTTACATTCACAGACCCCCGGGTCAGTGCCTTTTGCAGATGTGTCTTGATCTGCTGATCGACGCCCGTCATCCGCTCAGGCGCGCGCACGCGGATGTCCAAGCCTTTGGCATTCACGCTTCTGATTTCAATTACCCATGAAAAACCCTGCATGCCACCGGGTTGCGACGCGAATCCCGTCATCGAATGTATCATGCAGCGTTAACCCTTTAACGGTTTGGAAGATGCAATTTCATTAAAATGCATGCTATTAAGACCATGTTAAGTATTCGCAGATACCGTTAACAAGAGTTAAACGCTGCGGAAGCAAAGCCAGACCCAGGTGGGGGGTCTTAGTCGACAACAGCGAGGAACAGCGCCGGGCGATTTTTCCGACGCACTCGTCCCAATTAGGACGTAAGATATTCAAATGACTCATCCAGCTCAGAGCCATATTCGCTCCCATTGGGAAGACATGCGTGCGGGCCGCAAAATGCCGCTCCGCTCCGAAATTGACCCACGCGAAATGTCCCCTTATTTATCTCATTCCTTCATTCTGCACCAATCTCAGACAGGTGACGTCCGGTTCCGCGTAGCGGGGATGGCCGTGAATGAGCTTATGGGCATGGAATTACGGGCTATGCCGCTCCGCTCGCTCATCGTTCCGGAAGAACGGGCTATTTTCAGCTCGACCTTGCAAAAAGTATTCGAAGAGCCGGAGATACAGGAATACACGCTTATCTCTGACCGGCATGGTAAGCCACGCCTGACGGGGCACATGCTTATCCTTCCGCTGAAGGGCGACTTCCCCAATTCCGACCGTGCTATGGGATGCCTGACAACCGAAGGTCCCGTTGGTGTCGCGCCGCGTCGCTTCTCCGTCGAGAACGTCCTGCGCACCTCATTGAAGACGGGCTTGATGACCCGCACCAAAGACGGACAACAGGCGGAGCGGCAATTGGAAGCCGTGGGTTTCGCGGAAGCACAAGCGCCATTCGCTCGTGAAACCAAAGTCCCTTATCTGCGCGTCGTAAAGTAGGCGCGAAACCTCAGCTACGCCGAAACAAAAAACCCCGCTCAGTTTGAACTGAGCGGGATTTTCTAATTTATCAGATGGATGTCTAAACGGCGGCGCGTTGCGCTTCCGCTCTGTTTGACAATTCTTCGGCAACGAGGAAGGCCAATTCCAGCGATTGGGACGCATTCAGGCGTGGATCGCATGCCGTGTGATACCGGTCGGACAGGTCCTCATCCGTCACCGCCCGCACGCCACCGGTGCATTCAGTGACATCCGCGCCAGTCATTTCGAAATGTACGCCGCCTGGTACGGTGCCTTCGGCCTTGTGAACGCCGAAGAACTCTTGCACCTCGCGCAGCACGGAGTCGAATGGGCGCGTCTTGTACCCAGAGGCCGATTTGATCGTGTTGCCATGCATTGGATCGCAGGTCCAAACGACGTTTGCACCTTCTTCCTGAACCGCTTTGATCAAGCGCGGCAGATGCTCCCCGACATTTCCGGCACCAAAGCGTGCGATCAAGGTCAGACGGCCCGCTTCATTATCGGGGTTCAAGGTGTGCATCAATGACTTAAGGTGACCCGTCGTCATGGATGGCCCGCATTTCAACCCGATCGGGTTCATAGCGCCCTTTGCAAATTCGACATGGGCGCCGTCAGGCTGGCGGGTCCGGTCACCGATCCAGATCATATGACCTGAGCCAGCGAGCCATTTGCCGGACGTCGAATCAACGCGCGTCAGCGCCTCCTCATATTCCAGCAAAAGCGACTCATGAGACGTGTAGAAATCGACCGTCGACAGCTCGGCATTGCGCGAACTCGTTAGTCCTGCCGACGACATGAAATCGAGCGAATCCTGAATGCGGTTCGCCATGTCGCGATATTCTTTGGCCTGCTCGCCTTCGGTAAAGCCAAGCGTCCAGGCATGCACCTGATGAATGTCGGCATAGCCGCCTTTGGAAAAGGCACGGAGCAGGTTCAGGGTCGCAGCGGCCTGTGTGTAGGCCTGAAGCATCTTTGCCGGGTCTGGGATTCGTGCCTCAGGCGTGAAGTCCAGCTCATTGATGATGTCGCCGCGGTAGCTCGGCAATTCCACCCCATCCTTGGTTTCCGTCGGCGCGGACCGTGGCTTGGCAAACTGGCCCGCCATGCGACCGATTTTGACAACAGGGACTTTGGCGCCATAGGTCAGCACCATTGCCATCTGCAGCATGACTTTGAATGTGTCGCGGATGCCATCAGCAGAGAAATCCGCGAAGCTTTCAGCGCAATCGCCGCCTTGCAGCAGGAACGCCTCGCCGCGCGCCACCTTGCCCAGTTGCTCTTTCAGCTTGCGCGCCTCACCTGCAAACACCAAGGGTGGATATTTCGACAGCTGGGCCTCTACTGCGGCCAGTTTGTCGGCGTCAGTATAGTCGGGCATCTGGATCCGCGGTTTATTGCGCCAGTCCGATTTGGTCCATGTCTGTGCCATGGTGCTATTCCCTTGTATGTTAGCGTTCCCATTTGGAGCGTCTTGTTTAGAACGCATTCGGGGGCTTGCCAACGGGGAAAACTCAGCTAAGGGTTGGTTTCAGCACAAAGGTTGCGGGATCAGGGAAAACGTCGGATTGGGAGTTCCGCCATGACCACGCCAAGCGCGATTACCGGCCGTCCTGACGAAGGCGTTGTCCCGAATTGTGGACGCTATATCTTTGTACTGATGGAAAATTTCACCATGCTCAGCTTTGCTGGCGCCATTGAGGCGATGCGCATTGCCAACCGCATGGTTCCCGACAGCTACACCTGGAAATTGGCAGGCGAAGGTGGCGAATTCGCGACCTGTTCTGCTGGCATCAGGTATGGTCTCGACATGGATCTCGATGAGTTGCAGCGCGACGACATTGTGATCCTGTGCGGCGGTGTCGATGTGCAATCCGCCACGACCAAAAAACTGATCAATTGGCTCAGACGCGAGGCACGTCGCGGCGTCAAGATGGGTGCCTTGTGCACAGCGAGCTACACGCTTGCGAAATCCGGGCTTCTTGACGGGAAAAAAGCGACTATCCATTGGGAAAACCAGGACAGCTTCGCCGAGGAATTTGACGAGGTCGAACTGACCAAATCTGTCTTTGTGATGGACGGAAACCGGATCACCACGGCGGGCGGCACATCCTCCATCGACATGATGCTGAGTATCATCGCCAAGGATTTGGGGGAGGAGGTCGCCAATCTTGTAGCTGACCAACAAATCTACAGCTCGATCCGCACCGATCAAGACCAGCAGCGCTTGTCGATACCGACGCGGATCGGTGTGCGACATCCCCGCCTTAGCCGCGTGATACAGATGATGGAGGCCAATATCGAAGAACCGATCAGCCCCTCTCTCCTGGCCAAGGAGGTCGCGATGTCGACCCGCCAGTTGGAACGCCTGTTCCGCCGCTACCTCAACCGCAGTCCAAAGCGCTACTACATGGAAATTCGGCTGCAAAAAGCGCGTAACTTGTTGATGCAAACGGATATGAGCGTGATTAACGTGGCGCTAGCCTGCGGGTTTGCATCCCCTTCGCATTTTTCCAAATGCTACCGGGCGCATTATGACACGACCCCGTATCGAGAGCGCGGCGCACATGCAGCCAAGCTCGCCGGTGATCCGAACCCAATTGTCAGCTAGGGCAAATTAACCAAGTTTGCCCCAAGCTCGCCGCGTTTTCGTCGTATTTCGCGGAGATGAATTGCAGATCAAATGATCACACGAGGGACGATATGATGGGCCATCCAAAGCCAATCGAGACCGGTGACCATGAAGAGTTTGTGATTTTCAAATCTAACCGCACAGCTGCAGGCGAACGAAGTGCCATATCGATGAAGCCACGTCGCGGCGCGTCAGCATTTGATGCTTTGTCGCGTAAACTCGACGCGCTTAAGGCTCTAGAACAACCTTCAGATTAAATGCGGCGAAGGGCCAGCACTGCGTTTAGCCCACCAAAAGCAAAAGCATTTGACAGGACAACGTCAACACGTGCTTTGCGCGCCTCGTTTGGCACGACATCAAGCGCGCATTCGGGGTCAGGCTCTTCATAGCCGATTGTGGGCGCAATGACCCCGTCTTTGAGCGCCATAATACATGACAGCAGCTCGATCGCGCCGGTGCCGCCAATCACATGGCCATGCATGGATTTGGTCGAGGACATCATGAGGTTGTCGGCATCTGCGCCGAACGCGTCCGAAACGGCAGCACATTCCGTCTTGTCATTGGCCGCCGTGCCTGTGCCATGCGCATTGATGTAACCAACTGCCGATGCCGGCGTTTTGGCATCTTTCAACGCACCCGAAATTGCGCGCGCCGCACCTTGGCGGGACGGCATGACAATATCTGATGCGTCCGACGTCATCGCAAAGCCGATGACTTCTGCCAAAATTTCTGCGCCACGCGCGCGGGCGTGCTCGTATTCTTCCATGACGAAGATTGCAGCACCTTCACCCTGCACCATGCCGTTGCGGTTGGCGCTGAACGGACGGCACGCGTCTTTTGACATCACGCGCAACCCTTCCCAAGCTTTTACCCCACCAAAGCACAACATCGATTCCGAGCCGCCCGTCACCATCACAGTTGCTAGCCCGGCGCGAATAAACTGGAACGCCTGCCCCATGGCGTGGTTCGACGACGCGCAGGCCGTTGCCACAGTAAAAGATGGACCTTTGAGGTTGTACTGCATCGACACATGGCTGGCGGCTGCATTGTTCATCAGCTTCGGCACAACAAAAGGATGCACACGGTTTTTGCCTTCCTCGTAGACCGCGCGGTAGTTTTCGTCCTGCGTGTTAAGCCCGCCACCTGACGTTCCCAAGATAACACCCGACTGCGCGGCAAGCTCTCCTGTGAAGGTCAGGCCGGATTGACCTATCGCTTCCCGCGCCGAATGCAGTGCAAACTGGGTGAAGCGATCGTAAAGGGAGATTTCCTGACGGTTGAACTCCGACTGGGCGTCATAGTCATGCACCTGCCCGCCAATTTGGATGGCAAGCCGGTCCACGTCACGAATGTCGAGCGGGCCGATCCCACATTTGCCTTCACGAAACGCTTCAAACGTAGCCGGAGCAGATTGGCCAAGCGCATTGATCGTACCTTGGCCCGTGATCACGACACGCCGCATGGCTTAGCCTTTTTGTTCCGCGATAAGCCGTTCAACGGCTGCAATGACAGAAGACACGCTGGAGATGTCGAAATCGCTCTCACTTGGGTCATTTGCATTGAAAGGGACAGAGATATCAAAGGCTTCCTCGATCGCGAAGATGCTTTCGACCAGCCCAAGGGAGTCTATTCCAAGGTCTTCCATGGAAGCATCCAACTTAACATCGGACACCTCCAAGACCGCTTGTTCAGCAACGATTTCAAGGACTTGTTCTTGAACAGATGCGGACACGGGAGCTCTTCCTTTTGTAAGTGACCTTGCCTCATTTATCGGCACTGGCGCGCTTTTACGAGACCTTAACCCTTAAGTCTATCTTGCACCTGTTTCATGAACCGCGGCAGACGGCGCATGGCTTTCTGCATTTCGACATGCGTTTCCATTTTGACCGCAGGCGAGCCGAGCAGCACCCGCCCAGCAGGCGCATTGGTGAAAATCTTGGTGCTGCCCCCGGCGATGACCCCGTCCCCCACAAAGATATTGTCGGACACCCCGCATTGACCGCCCAGCACAACCCTATCGCCAATCTTGGCAGAGCCCGCGACCCCGACCTGGCCACATAACAAGCAATCGCGCCCAACTTCGACATTGTGACCCAGGTGAACCAGGTTATCGAGCTTGGTACCATCCCCCACAACTGTGTTGCGGATCGTGCCCCGGTCGATGGTCGCATTTGCGCCGATCTCGACGTCATCGCCTATGCTCACCGCCCCGAGCGAATGGATGCGCGTCCAGCTTTGCGCCTGCGCATCGCCCGTATCACCAAGTGACTTTCGCGCATTTTCAACAGCCGATGTTTCGGGCGTCACAAAGGAAAAACCATCCGCCCCGATCACAGCACCGGGCTGGCAAATGAAGCGATCACCGATCTTTACCGAATGCCCAATACGGACGCCTGCGTGGATCAAAGCGTCAGTACCAATACGCGCGCCCTCGGCGATAGATACATGGGAGGCGATCCGGGCGCCTGTTCCGATTTCGACATCACGGCCGATCACCACGAAAGGACCGATGGCTATGTCGGAGCCAAGTCTGGCGGTTTCATTGACAATCGCGGTTGGATGAATACCCGGCTCAATATCCGGGCCCTGATCCATAAGATGTGTGAGACCCGACATTGCGTAGCGCGGACGCGGAACGAAGATCGCCGCCTCAAGTCCCAAGGTCTTCCAATCAGCCCCATCCCAAAGAATGGCCGCTTTTGCGTCGCCCTGCGTCAAACCATCCGAGTATTTGGGATCCATAGCCAAAGCGATGGCCTCAGAACTCGCCGTCGCGGGTTCTGAGGCAGCCGTAACAGACAAGCTGCCGTCCCCCTCGAACCGTGCTTCGAGCGCCTCAGCAATCTGCGCTACCGTAAATGCCATGTGTTCCGCCTCGATCTTCCGCGCGCCTTCAGCGGGCGCGCGCCGACACTATGCTCTGGCGGCCTCCGGCGTAACCCCTGCATTTTTCAGCGCGGCAAGAATACGCGTGTCGCGGCCATACACATCACGGCGGTATTGCGGCTTGCCCTTTGCGTCTACGAAGGCTGTGAAATAAGCCAGATGCACTGGCAGCGGTTTTTGCAGATCGACGCGCTTTTCCTTCCCACGGTTCAAAGTGGATTGGAAAAAACCTTCAGGATCACGCTCTTGCGCCTTCAAAAGCGCATAGGCGAATTCGAACGGCTTATGCACCCGAACACAGCCATGGCTGTAGGCCCGGACATCGCGACCGAACAGGTTCTTGGACGGCGTGTCATGCAAATAGATATTGTGACGGTTGGGGAACATGAATTTCACCAACCCCAAAGCGTTGCCGCGTGAGGGTGGCTGCTTCATGGAATAAGGGAATGTCCGCGCGTTATATTTCGTGAAATCAATATTTGCGCGGTTGATCGGGCGGCCACTCGAGCCCAAAATCTGCAGCTGGCTCTGCGCGTTCGGATTGCGCTGCATCAGCGGCAGATATTCCTTCGTCACGATGGAACGTGGGACATACCAGCTTGGGTTAATGACCATGAACTCCATCACGTCGGAAAATTCCGGCGTCCTGCGATCCGCAGTATCCTTGCCAATCACCACACGGGAGCGGAAGGTCGATTTGCCTTTTTCCACAAGGTCGACATGGAAGTCAGGCAGGTTGACCCAGACATGTTTGTCTTCCAGTTGCTTAGGGGTCCAGCGGATACGCTCCAGCGCGACCAGCACTTGGCCCAAACGATCGCGGGAGGAGATGTTTACCTCTTTGATCGTGCCGGCCCCTGCGACACCGTCAGCCACCAGGCCGTGCGCGATCTGGAACTCTTGTACCGCACGCTGAAGTTTTGCGTCGTAGGCTTGGCTCGCGCTGCGGCGCATGTAGCCCATTTTGATCAAACGGTTGCGCAACTGCACCACGGCAGCTCCAGATGCCCCAGGTTTGATCGACTTGGCGGAGACCTTTTCACCCCACCCTCCTTTTGAGACTAGTTTTTGCAGCCTCAGCATTTCCTTTTGAAGCCGCACATAGTCGGGCTTTTCTGGGACCATTTTTTTGATGAAAGCTCTCGGGTTGGAAGCGGCAAAGGCTTGCAGCGTTTCGGTCCGTCCGTAGCGCGGCACGTCCACGACGATTGTTCCGTCAACCTCACGCGGGTTGATCACGCCGGAGCGCATGTGATCAGCAAAAGCCAGGAAGCGCTTGGCCGCTTCGACCTCAACGCGACCACGATCTTTGGCGGTTTTGGCCGATTTGAAGAGGGCCGTCAGCTCATCCGCGTCATACTGCTGCGCTGGCAATCCATGCGCAGATGCGCCTTCAAAAGCCTTCAGGATCGCGCTGCGACGGCGATTGTCAGACTTTGAAACAAAGATCGGCTTAAAATTGCGCGACCTGTAGAAGGCAGCGATGTCTGCGTCACGGGATGCGGCTTCGGCAATAGATTGCTTGAGCGCAGTTACAGCTGCATCTGCAGGCCGGACCCCAAATCCTGGCAAGAACAAACTGGCCCCGGCAGCGGCCATCATTTTCAAAGTAACGCGACGTGTAAAATGCACTGACTTCGTGCTCCTTAACTCAAATCCACCCAAACGTATTATTTTGAATATTTTTCGTGACGGAGCCTGTCCATTCACAAACTGGGTATGTCTTCCCTTTTTAGCCGCACTCTCAGCTGAGGTCACCATTTTGCAACAGGTGTGTCGCAAATTAGCATGGGCAATTTTTTGCTCATTTGCGCAATATTAAGGCGGCTATGTCAGACTGCCCTTGGTCGTAGAATCAAGCTGTGCCATAACCACCGCACTTGGGGAGAATAACAATCGGTCACGGCAGTGATTGGGGCGATACGGGACAAGAAAACTCATGAGTGAGAAGAAATCGGCGTTGATAACGCGCCGCGCTTTGCTTGGAGCATTTGCTGCGACAACGGTGTCAGCGGCGCCTGTTTATTCGAACGTGTTTGGTTTTCTCAAAGGTGCAGGTGATGTTCGGCGCATAAAGATGTATTCCGGCCGCACGGGCGAGAGCATCGATATGATCTACTGGATCGAAGGCGAATACATCAAGGAATCGCTCAAGGAAGTGAACTACTTCATGCGCGATTGGCGGCAGAATGAGGCGACCAATATTGACACGCGCACCCTCGACATCATGTCGGCAGCCCACAACATTCTGGATACCAGCGAAGCCTATACCCTGCTTTCCGGCTACCGTTCCCCCAAAACCAATGCAATGCTTCGCTCCAAATCGCGCGGTGTCGCAAAGCGGTCTTTGCACATGAAAGGTCAAGCGGCTGACCTGCGTCTGAAATCACGTAGTGTTGCCCAGATGGCCCGCGCGGCTGCGTCATGCTCGGCTGGTGGCGTCGGCAAATACTCGGGCTCCAACTTCGTGCACATGGATTGCGGTGTCGTACGCACCTGGGGCCGCTAACGCCCAAACGAAATCAATACCCCTCCAAAAGGCCATCCATTCAGGATGGCTTTTTTATGTCTGACGGGCCACGGTCACGCTACCCCACACTTCAGGAGACAAGGCGAAGATGGACGTGATTTTGACAATCAACGCAGGGTCGTCGAGCCTTAAATTCGCGCTTCATCCGGTCTCCGAGCCAATGACGCCGGTTTTGCGTGGAAAGATCACCGGCTTGAAGCGCGCGCCCGAATTCAAGCTGAGTGTCCCGGATGAAAGCCGATCACGCTTTCCCAAAATACGTGTCGACGCGACGCATGAAACAGCCACCCAACTCTTGCTTGATTGGCTTGATGCGCAAGACACAGACCATAAGATAGTCGCCGTCGGACACCGTGTCGTACATGGTGGCGAAACTTTCACCAAACCCGCCCTTATTGATGAAACAGTCCTTGTTAAACTCGCAGCTTTGACGCCGCTCGCACCGCTTCATCAGCCGCACAACTTGGCCCCTATTCGTATGATTGCGGCGCGCAGGCCCGACGTATCGCAAGTCGCTTGCTTCGACACCTGCTTCCATACGACGCAAGACCCGCTCGCGAAGCTCTTTGCCTTGCCAAAATCCTACGCAGAGCAAGGTGTCATACGCTACGGGTTTCACGGATTGTCCTACGACTTCATTGCCAGTGTTTTACCGGCCAAATTACCAACGGCGTCACGCGTGATCGTTGCACATTTGGGAAACGGCGCGAGCCTGTGTGCCATGAAGGGCGGAAAGAGTGTGGCAACTACCATGGGGTTCACCGCACTGGACGGTCTGGTTATGGGGCGACGCTCCGGCGCGATTGATCCTGGCGTCATTCTTCATCTGGTGCAGCAGCGCGGAATGAGCGTGCCAGAGATCGAAACGCTGCTCTATCAGAAATCCGGTCTGTTGGGCATCTCTGGCATCAGCAACGCAATGCAAGAGCTTGAGGCCTCAGATCACCCTGATGCGGCGCTCGCGATCGATCTGTTTTGCTACCGGGCCGCAGGTGAGATCGCCAAGTTGATCCCCGCATTAGGCGGGCTCGATGCGTTGGTGTTTACCGCGGGGATCGGAGAGAACTCCGCCCTGACGCGTGCAAAAATATGCGCAAGGTTGGGATGGCTTGGCCTATCTTTGGACGAAAGCGCAAATCAAGCCAATGACGAGGTCATATCAAGCACGCAGAGCGCGCTACCAGTTATGGTCATTCCAACCACCGAAGACGCCGTCATTGCCAAAAGCGCAATTGCACTAATGTGAGAGATTGCACGCCCGGAACGGCTTGCGTATAGAGACCTCAGGCACCCGTAGCTCAGCTGGATAGAGCGCTGCCCTCCGAAGGCAGAGGCCAGAGGTTCGAATCCTCTCGGGTGCGCCACACACTATGATTGCTTTCAGCGCAAAACGCTAAACTAGCCGCGCTTAAGCGAACAGCTCATGGCAAAGCTCAAGCGCGTCGATCAATACGTCGACTTCGGCTTCAGTATTGTACATCGCAAAAGACGCGCGGCAGGTGGCGGGCACTCCTAGATGCTCCATCAAGGGCTGCGCGCAGTGATGGCCTGCCCTTACCGCCACGCCACGCTTATCAAGTACGGTGGAGATGTCATGCGCATGCGCAGCACCTTCCAGCGTGAAGGAAAAGATCGCAGCTTTGCCTGTGGATTGACCTTGTACGTTTAGCCAGTTCAGCCCATCCAGCCGCGCGCGCGCATAGTCGCGCAGTCCTTTCTCATGGGCTGCAATGTTTTCCATGCCAAGGCCCATCATATACTCAAGTGCAACGCCAAGCCCGATTGTTTGAACGATACCAGGGGTGCCTGCCTCGAACATCATGGGTGGGTCATTATATGTGACGAGGTCTTTATGAACCTCCCGGATCATATCGCCGCCGCCCATGAAGGGCCGCATCTCCGCCATCCGTTCTTTCTTGCAATAGATCGCGCCTGAGCCCGACGGCCCATAGAGTTTATGCCCCGTGACTGCGTAAAAATCACAACCGAGGTCTTGTACATCGACGGGCATATGCACAGCCGCCTGACTGCCGTCAACGAGCACAGGAACGCCCTTGGCATGTGCGCCCTGGCAGACCGACTTTATGTCAACTTCTGTCCCTAACACGTTAGAGAGATGAGTGATTGCGACCAGTTTGGTACGGTCGGTTATGGCGTTCAGAAGTTTCTCAGGCGCAAGATCGCCGTTGCTATCGACATCGACCCACACAAGCTCGACACCCAAGCGTTCCCGTAAGAAATGCCAAGGCACAATATTGGCGTGATGCTCCATCACGCTGAGGACAATCTGGTCGCCCTTTTCCATACGTGGCATAGCCCATCCGTAAGCCACCATGTTGATGCCTTCGGTCGTGCCGGAGTTCAGGACAATTTCATCCTCGCTGGCCGCATTGAGAAACCGCGCGATGGTCCCGCGCACGCTTTCGTATTTTTCAGTCGCAAGGTTGGAAAGGTAGTGCAGCCCGCGATGCACATTGGCGTATTCGTGTGCATAGGCCGTGTTGATCGCGTCAATCACCACCTGCGGTTTTTGAGCCGAAGCCCCATTGTCGAGATAGACCAGGGGCTTGCCATTCACCTCGCGCGACAAAATCGGAAAATCCGCGCGCACCGCTTCAACATCGAAACTTACCGATTTAAGCATTTGGAACTTCCACTCCTACCAAGGTGGCGATCGTGCCTACGATCAGGCTAAAGCCAAAAATGATACCAAGCATCACACCAAGCATTGCGACCAGCACCATAAAGCGGCTTTCAAATTCATGCAGAACGCTCACGAAAGTCACAAAAACCTATATAGAATAGAGCCCAATCACCAGCCCAGCCAATGCGGCAATTGGTGGCGATACAATTGCGAGCACGAGTTGCGCGACTTGCGCGACCAGCAAAATCGCCTGAAGCCATGTCACCAACTTCAGACTGTCAGCGAAATGCCCAACACCGCCGAACATCCGACCGACATAATGGGTACAGAAGACGGTCATCACCAAAAGCCCCCACATCACCAGCGCAAACATCAGTGGCGAGGACATGAATTGCAGGCTCATCACATCTGGCTGGCCCGTCGACGGTAATAGACCATTCATGATCCATGCGCCAATGACGGAGAGGGCCACAACGACGGCCAACAAGGTCCAGATCGCCTGTCGCGACATCTCGATCGATAGCATCCGCTCGGCCCCGGATTTCGGGTCCACAACGGTAAGCTTCATCAGATCCAGCCAGTAATTCATACGGGTTCCGCCTTCTCTTTCGCGTTGAGCGCGATCAGGCAGTTCAACCACAGATATAGGAAAACCACAAAGACCAGCAGCGACACGAAGGTGAGGCCGGGTCCGGCCCCGATAAAGCCTCCGACAAGACCTTGCAGCAACACCACCGGGGAGACGCAGAGGAGCGACCAGAACATTGCCAGTCGCCCATCAAGCCACCGCCCCTGCCCGCCAGCCGCGCGCGCAACTAGCTGGGCAAGTCCTGCGAGAAGCACGAACATCAAAGGCGCGAGCAATACGGTGCCGTAGAATGTCGGCAGGGCAAGGCTGGAAAACGGTGTTTCCACCCCCTCCAACTGCGCAAAATGAGCTTGCCGGGAGAGCTCCGGTAGTTCGGCCACAAAGAACAGGATGCAAGCAACGAAGAGCCATGTCAGGCCCGTCGCTTCATCCGCTCCGCCCGCGCGATGCGTTCGGATGACCTCCCGCGGGGCGCGGTAGCTGCGCAATATGGCCGATACCGTCGACATATGGGCTAGCCGTGGCTGCGTTTGGAGAGCCAATTCTCCAACTGTGCGCGGAGCGAGTCCGACAAGGTCTCATCTTCGACCTCATCCAACGCCTCGCCCAGGAACGCCAAGACCAAAAGGTCCTGCGCTTGATCCTTCGGGACGCCACGCGACTGAAGGTAGAACAAAGCTTCCTCATCGATTGCACCAGAGGTGGAGCCATGGCTGCAGGCCACGTCATCGGCGTAGATTTCCAGCTCTGGCTTTGCGAGGAACTGGCTGTCTTCGTCGAGCAGGAGCGACTGGCTGATCTGATAGCCATCGGTCTTCTGCGCGCCCTCTTTCACCAGGATTTTGCCTTGGAACACGCCAACGGCACCGTTGCGCAACACCTTCTTGAAAACCTGACGACTTTCGCAATTCAACGCATCATGGGTGATGAACACCGTATCGTCATGGTGGAACACGCCATCCCCTACGGCTGCGCCAGCCACGGTGGCATGGGCGTCGTCACCATTAAGCTCGATCACGCATTCATTCCGAGTGAGCACCCCGTTGGCGGTCATCGTGAAGGATTTAAATACGCTCTCCTTACCGAGCCGCGCGAAAGTATGGGTCACGGCACGCCGCTCATGATCCCGACCTTGCCCACGGACATGATGGAATGCCGCACCATCGGCGACGTCAACTTCGAGCACCTTGTTGAACCGCGCCGCAGCTGGGCCACTTTCGGTCAGAGTCAGCTCCGCGCCTTCGTCCAGTTTTACAACGTGATGCAGGATCGCCTCAGAAGTCGTTGCAAGATGCTTGTAAATCAAACTGACTGGCTTAGAGGCCTTTCCGGTCACCCGGATCAAAATACCATCCTCAGCCATAGCCGTATTAAGCGCGGCCAAGGGGCGCGCCACAGGCGTTTGGCCGTTGGCCTCCAGCACGCCATAGAGAGGCTTCGCCCAATGAATGTCAGCTGCGGCCGCTTCTGACAGGCGCATGATCTCGACATGTTCGAGGCTCAGATCGTCAGAGGCCGCGGCGTCGAAGACACCGTCCACAAATACGATCTTCAACCGATCAATATCGTCGAAAAGCGGTGTGTCCTGCTCTGTGTAGAGTGCAGCTTCGGTCACGGCTTCGGAGGCAAGCGTTGTCGGGTCGGTGTATTTCCAATACTCGTCGCGCTTGGTGGGCAGGCCCATCTCGCGCAGACGGGCCAACGCATTTGCGCGTGCCTCTGCGCTCCAACCTGTCGCCAAAGTCGCAAGAGCATCGAGCCGGTTTTCGGTTTGTGCAGCGTCAGCGGACATCAGGCTACCTCTGCCAGCAGATCGGCGTAGCCGTTGTTTTCGACTTCAAGTGCCAGCTCGGGTCCGCCGGTTTTTATGATCTTCCCGTCGGCCATGATGTGCACGACATCGGGTTTGATGTGATCGAGCAGGCGTTGGTAGTGAGTGATCACCAGAAAAGAGCGCCCCTCATCCCGCAGCGCATTCACGCCATGGCTCACCAGCTTCATTGCATCCACGTCGAGCCCGGAATCGGTCTCGTCCAAAATGCACATTTTTGGCTCGAGCATCGCCATTTGCAGAATCTCGTTTCGCTTTTTCTCGCCGCCGGAGAAGCCCACGTTGACCGGGCGCTTCAACATGTCGGCGTCGATTTTGAGGTCCTTGGCCTTGGCGCGCACGACTTTAAGGAAGTCACCAGCAGACAGTTCATCTTCGCCGCGCGCCTTGCGCTGCGCGTTCACGGCTGTGCGCAAAAAGGTCATGTTGCCTACGCCCGGGATCTCAACCGGGTACTGGAACGCCAAGAACAAGCCAGCCGCTGCACGCTCTTCTGGCTCCATCTCAAGGATGTCTTCTCCCTCAAGTTCAGCCGATCCGCCCGTCACTTCATACCCGTCCTTGCCCGAAAGGACGTAGGACAGGGTCGATTTGCCCGATCCGTTCGGGCCCATGATCGCATGCACCTCGCCTGCCCCGATTTTCAAATCGACGCCTTTGAGAATTTGCTTTTCTTCCTCTTCAAGAGAGACAGCTAGGTTTTTGATATCAAGCATGATTTGGCCCCTATACGTGCAAAGACGGCACACGCTTGGCGAGCACCGTTGGAGATTGAGTGATGTGTGTGTTGGGTTCGGTTAGAAAGTAATCCGCAAGATCGCTTCCGGGTCGGTGCTCTGCATCACCATGAACAGCCATTGCAGAGAGAACATCTCCGCGAAAAATTCCGGCCAGCGATGAACCGCCCAGTGCATGCCCAAAAAGCTCGCGGCCGCTCCGGCAACTTGGGAGGCTGCCATGATCCAGGAATTGAGCTTGGTCGTGACCATGATGACCGCAACCATCAACAGCGATCCTCCGCCGTCGAGGATCATGCCTTCCAAGCTGGTGATGTCTGCCCGATCGATCCCGAAGATTTGGAACCGCCCGTAGCGGATCATCATAACGCTGATCATGCCCACCATAAACAGCAGGACAAAGCTGTAGAGCGCGCTCGCCTGGATTTGTTTGCGGCGACGACGACGGCGTTGGTACAGGTCTTTGGTCACCAAATTGTCCGCGACGAATTGCTCGCCGCGGTTGATGCGATTCAAACGTTCCTGAAACTCTGCTGCCTGCGTCATTGCCGATCTCACCGTTCCATCTGGTGGAAACGCCTATAGCACGAGTTTGGCAAAAATTTGACATAAAATTCAAAGCCTTGCCGTTAACCAAATCTTTGGAAACAATCCATTTCGGTTCGGAAACACTGTCCACCAAACAACCCAGATTCAGGCGTAAAACAGCATTCACCTTGCCAGTGCCTGAAAAAAACATATCGCGCGAATCAATCATGTCTTAGACCGCGACCGCTGTGACGGAGGTTCCCGACGCAGACACCATCAACATGGACTGGCCTACAACTTCGTAATCGAGATCCACACCGACAACAGCATTGCCGCCGACCTCATGCGCGCGCTGTTTGAGTTCACGCAGTGCCGTTTCCCGCGCCTCATTCAGTTTGGCCTCATACATGCCGGACCGCCCGCCAACGATATCGGTGACCTGCGCAAACAGGTCGCGCACGATATTTGCCCCCATGATCGCTTCACCCACGACGATGCCGTGGTAGCCGGTGATTTTGTGGCCTTCGATATTGTTGGTGGTTGTGGCGATCATTTCTTTTTCCATCGATCAAATGCGCCAGAAGACTTTGCGTGCGCAATGCGAAGCTTTGTTTCCTGCTCCTTCAATTCATGCAGCAGTGCGTAGTTTTGGGCCGCACGTTCTCTTTGCCGGGACCGCCACAACCGACGGATCGTATAAAGAAAAGTCTCGATACCAACCCAAAACAAAACTGCAAAACCGATCCCGAACCCTTGTGACAATCCGAGCGCGCGGGCGGCAAACAATCCTGTAAGAAAGATCAACCCGCTTATTACGATCCTACCTGCGACGGGTATCTGATGAACAGACGTCCCACCGGCAGCATGCCGCCCAGTATGGCTCCCACCATGCATCAGGTTTACCCAACAGACCCTTCAAGCGAAATCGCGACCAACGCCTGCGCTTCCATGGCGAACTCCATCGGTAGGGCTTGCAAGACGTCCTTGCAGAAACCGTTCACGACAAGCGCCACGGCTTCCTCCTCGTCCATGCCGCGTTGGCGGCAGTAGAAGAGTTGGTCGTCATCCACTTTCGACGTCGTCGCCTCATGCTCCACCCGGCTCGAGTTATTCTTCACCTCGATATACGGGACCGTATGCGCGCCGCATTTGTCGCCTATGAGAAGCGAGTCGCATTGGGTGTAGTTGCGGCTGTCCTTGGCGCGCGGGTGCATGGACACGAGCCCACGATAGGTGTTCTGCGCCTTGCCCGCCGAGATGCCTTTGGAGACAATCCGCGACTTGGTGTTCTTGCCCAGATGCACCATCTTGGTGCCAGTGTCGGCCTGCTGGAAATTGTTGGCAATCGCGATCGAGTAGAACTCGCCTTGGCTGTCATCGCCACGCAAGATGCAGGACGGGTATTTCCAGGTCACAGCGGAGCCCGTTTCCACCTGCGTCCACATCACTTTGGAACGCTTGCCGCGGCAATCGGCCCGCTTGGTCACAAAGTTATAGATACCGCCCTTGCCGTCCTCGTCGCCGGGGAACCAGTTCTGGACAGTGGAGTATTTGATCTCTGCATCATCCAGAATGACCAGTTCCACCACCGCCGCATGCAGCTGATTGGTGTCACGCATTGGAGCGGTGCAGCCCTCGAGGTAGGAGACATAGGAGCCCTCGTCTGCGATGATCAGCGTCCGCTCGAACTGACCTGTATTTTCCGCGTTGATGCGGAAATAGGTCGACAATTCCATCGGGCATTTCGTGTTCGGCGGGATGTAGACGAACGATCCGTCGGAGAAGACGGCAGAGTTCAGTGTGGCGTAGAAATTGTCGGACTGCGGCACGACCGAGCCCAGATATTTCTTCACCAGCTCAGGATGTTCCTGAATAGCTTCCGAGATTGAGCAGAAGATCACGCCCGCTTTCTTCAGCTCCTCCTGGAAAGTCGTGCCGACCGAGACTGAGTCAAACACCGCGTCGACGGCAACCTTGCGACCTTCGGCAGGCGCATTCTCCGCGCCCTCGACACCGGCAAGGATCATCTGCTCTTTCAGCGGGATGCCGAGTTTGTTGTAGGTTTCCAACAGCTTCGGGTCGACTTCATCCAACGACTTGGGTTTCTCCGCCATGCTCTTAGGCGCGGCGTAATAATAGATGTCCTGAAAGTCGATCTTGGGGTAGTCGACCATCGCCCATTCGGGCTCTTTCATCTGCTTCCAACGCTCAAAGGCCTGCAGACGCCACTCGGTCATCCATTCAGGTTCTTTGTTCTTCTCCGAGATCAGGCGAACAATATCTTCATTGATACCGATGGGGGCGTAATCCATTTCGATCTCGGTGTCCCAGCCGTATTTATAAGCACCGCCAACCTCGCGCACCGCATCGACCGTTTCCTGGTCCACACCTTCTTTGACTTCACCGTCGAATGACATGGGTCTCTCCTCACTCATGCGGCTTTCGCCCTAAATTTCTTTTCTGCCCGGCACCACGCTTCTGCGAAACGCAGCACTTCTTCTTCTGTCGTCTGGGGTCCCAGTGAGACCCGCACCGCGCTCGCTGCGGTCACCTCGTCGTGGCCCATGGCAGTCAGCACACGGCTGGCCCTGACCTTGCCACTGGAACAAGCTGACCCTGCGCTGATCGCAAACCCTGCCAAATCCATTGCCATCACCTGCGTCTCGCCTTTCCAGCCCGGTGTCGCAAAACACAGGGTGTTCGGCAGACGATCCACGTCTTGTCCTACTAAAATAGTCTGACTTGCTTCGGCCTCAATGGCAGATTCTAGAATCTTTCTAAGTTTTTTCACGCGGTCCCAGACGCCCGCGTCCAGTTCGCGTTGCGCTGCTTCGGCGGCAGCACCAAACCCCGCGATTCCAATCACGTTTTCGGTGCCAGACCTGCGCCCCATTTCCTGACCGCCACCTGTGACGAGCGGGTCACTTTCAAGGCGCTCCTGAACATTTTGTTGTGCCAGAATCGCACCGACGCCCTTAGGCCCACCAAGCTTGTGCGCCGACAAGACAGCCGCATCAACATTCATCCAGGAGAACGCCATCGGCACCTTGCCGAAGGCTTGCACCGCATCGCAAAGTACCGTTGCTTTCGGAGCTCGTTCACGAATGTATCCCACCAGACCAGATAGGTCTTGGCACACACCTGTTTCAGAATTCGCAGCCTGGATAGCAATCACGTCATCTCTGCCGCCGCTCAGTGCACCAAGAATTTCGACGTCAAAATACGGATCAAGCTCTATCCGCCCATTGGCCCCTACGTTCAGGCGAAGGTCATGAGATCGGTGCACATTTACCGCGTCATGTTCGATTGAAGCGCACGATATGCTGAACTGGGAAAACGTTGAATACGCGATCGCTGAAACGCTTTCCGTTGCTCCGCTAGTAAAAATAACTTGGTCAGGGTTACAACCTGACGCTTCCGCCACTTGGCGCCGGGCGCGCTCAATCACGCCCTTCGTCGCCCGTCCCTCAGCATGCACCGAAGACGGGTTCCCAACCACATCCATCGCCGCGATCATCGCGTCGCGGGCTTCCGACCGCAGCGGCATCGTGGCGTTGTGATCCAGATAGACGCGGCTCATGGCTTCATTGCTTCAAAAATATCCCGGGGGAGCGCGGAACGCGCGGGGGCAGAGCCCCTAAGTACTTCATCATGTGCAAGCACTTTACCAACTCTGGCGCGCTCACTCATCGACCAACTCGAACAGGTTTGGGACAGCCGGGCACGGGGTCAGGTCATTCTCAACCACATCCGACAACCGGGTCTGGTGCAAAAAGACGTAGACATGCGCCGATAGCCCCTCCCACAAGCGATTGGTCATGGATTGCGCCCGCGAACCTGACGACCCGCCCGAGGCACCTTCTCCCATATGCAACGCGTTCACCGTCTCGTCGACGGCTTCCAACACTTCGGAAATACGGATCGCATCCGCGGATTTCGCAAGCTTATACCCCCCACCAGGGCCACGAACCGAGGCGACAATGCCCGCACGCCGCAGCTTAACAAACAGTTGCTCAAGGTAGGGAAGCGAGATTTTCTGGCGTTTGGAAATCTCGCCGAGCGAGACAAGCTCCGCATCCGAGGCTAGGGCCAGATCGGCCAGCGCGACCATCGCGTAGCGGCCTTTCGTGCTTAATTTCATAGCCGAGCCCCCTCCGCAATCTTGCTTTGCCATTGACGATCCTCTTCATGCCGCTTAGGTCAACTAAACCTTAATGGCGGCAAGCTGTCGTCAATTTAGAACGTTTCTAAAATACCTGAGTAAGGCCGTCAAGTTACTGCGGCGCTCGGACCGCATAAAGGACGAAGTGAAGCCCTATGCCCGAAGTCATTTTTCCCGGCCCCGAGGGGCGCCTGGAAGGCCGGTACCACCCGCATAAAGGAATGAAAGACGCGCCTATCGCGATCATTCTGCATCCACACCCGCAGTTTGGAGGCACGATGAATAATCGCGTGGTCTACAACCTGCATTACACATTCCACAATATGGGCTTCAACGTCTTGCGGTTTAACTTCCGCGGGGTTGGACGCAGCCAGGGCGAATATGATCAGGGCATTGGCGAGCTGAGCGATGCGGCCTCGGCACTGGATTACCTGCAATCCATGAACCAGAATGCCAAGCACTGCTGGGTGGCAGGGTTTTCTTTCGGGGCCTGGATTGGCATGCAGCTTCTGATGCGGCGGCCCGAGATCACTGGCTTCATCTCCGTCTCCCCGCCAGCCAACATGTATGACTTCTCTTTCCTCGCGCCGTGCCCGTCGTCAGGGTTGATCATCAATGGCTCGGGCGACCGCGTAGCGCCACCCGCCGATACAGAATCGTTGGTAAACAAACTCCATGAGCAAAAAGGGATCACCATCACCCATCAGCAGGTCGATGGCGCAGGCCACTTCTTTGAAGAGGATCACATGGAGACGCTTACCGGCTCGGTTGAGGATTATGTCCGCCGCCGCCTGACGGAGAACACGCGCTAATGGGCGTCACCGAAGATATTGCCGACGATCTCGCCAAGCAGGCGCTTCAGATCGAGGCCAAGACAGGCGACGAAAAAGTAGTCGACAAGGTCTCCGAAATACTTGGCGCATCCTCCCAGACGACCCAGGAGGCTTACTTGACCTCAGTCCGTGTGCGCCGCGCGGAGCTTCGCGCGCGTACCTACCTGTCACAGTTTGACGAAAGCTCTGACGACTAAGCCACTGGCGGCCACCCTAGAGCTTTTGCGACAAGTCGCAGAAACCAACTTGCCGCGAGACCTGTACGCCGGTTAAAAGGACATCGGGGGCTTGCGTTGATCAAAGGACACCGAGCTTTGCGCCCTTACCTTTCTTATATATCCGCTTTTTCATTCATCGCAGCAGTGGGCGCGGCCCAGGCTGATGTCACCGCATCTGAGGTCTGGGACGGATTCAAATCTCAACTCGCCTTGCTTGGGACGATCGAGGCCAGCGAGACTCGTGTGTCAAATGTTCTGAGCGTGAGTGCGATACAGTTCAGCGCTCAACAAGATGACGTTGCAGGCTCAGCCGCCCTTGCCGGAGAAATCCTGTTTACTGAGAATGCAGACGGGACTGTGTCAGTTGATATCCCTGATGGGCTGAAAGGCCGCGTCTCAATCAACGCGCCATTCGGCCAAAGCTCGTTCGACTATGCGTTGGTCCCCGTTGGCTTTGCCGCCGTCGCAAGCGGCGATGCCGGCAGCATCGTTTATACTATGGAAGCGGAGCGCCTGACGCATGCATTATCAAATATTGCATTTGACGACGACGACAGAGTCTCAGCAGCACTTGAGATTGTCACCTCGGGGCTTAAAGGCGGATGGAGCCGAAGCGTCGAAGGCGATAAGGACGCTGTTGCCGCCAGCTACCGCTATGACCAGGTGGCGCTTGCCGGATCCCTTGATGATGAAGGGAGCGCGTCAAGCTTCAATGTGAACGCCGTCGCGCTTGGTGTCGCGACCGCTGCGGATACGACACTCCCTGATGGTATCTCGCTCGAAGGACTTGAGGGGTTTTTAACCTCAGGCATTCTGTTTGACAGCCGGACGAGTTATGAAAATTTCTCCTACAGCCTCAACGCGGGCGGGATATCGGCCCAGGCGAGCATGGGCGCCGGTTTTATTGACGCCGCCCTCGATGACACAGCGCTGACCTATGAGACAAAGGCTGAAGACCTGAAGATAACGGCAAATCCGAGCTTTCTTCTCCCTCAAATCGACCTTTCCTTTGCGCAAACGCAATCTCAGCTGCGCGCGACCATCCCAAGCGCAGGCGATGCGCAAGACATCTCCACCAAGCTTGTTTACCAAGACGCGGTTTTGAGCGAAGGACTCTGGGGGCTTTTTGACCCGCAAGGCCACCTGCCCCGCGAACCGATCAACCTGTTTTTGGAGTCAGAGGCACAAGGCGGCATCGAATATCTTAAAGACGCAGCGCCTTTGACCTACCTGCTGCTCAAATCTGATGAACCGCAACCTCTAAAGAGCATCAAAATCAATGAACTCTACCTCAATGCGGCCGGGGCCGAGTTTCAAGGCGTCGGCGCATTCAGCTTTGACAATAACGACCTTGAGAGTTTTGCAGGCTTTCCGCGCCCCGAGGGAAGCGTTGATTTGAACCTGTCCGGCGGCTTTGGCCTGCTCGACAACCTTGCCAAGACAGGGCTGCTGCCAGACGCGCAGGCGCAAGGGATCAAGGCGATGGCTGGCTTTTTCGCAAAGCCGGGCGCTGAGCCCGACACGTTGACCTCCAAAATTGAGATCACCGACGAGGGACGGATTTTAGCAAACGGTGTGCCGATCCAGTAGCGATTAGTCGCGGCTCTCCGACATTAAGCCCACCTTCCGCCGAGCGCGCATTTTTGAAGGGGTCATACCGTACTCCTCCCGCACTGCTTTTGCCAAAGTGTCAGGCGAGCCGAACCCGGTCGCAATGGCGATATCCATAAGTGGCAGCAATGTCTCTTCAATCATGGCGCGCGCGCGCCGGGCCCGAAGACGCTTGTAAAAGCGCGCGGGCGTTTCGTCGAAGACTTTACGGAACACACGCTCAAGATGGCGCGTTGACAGCCCCGCTTTCGCGGTGAGCTCTGCCATGGAGAGAGGCTCAGAGATGCTTTCCTCCATCAGTTTGATGGCTTGCGTTACACGCGCATCGAACAGGCTTGCATTGTCCGCCATGTCTTTGGGCTGCTCCGCATCCGCTTTGCGAATGGTATGAAGAAGAAGCTGGCTGCCGAGTTCGGCGATCTGTGGCGCGGAAAGAACATCCGCCAATAGGCTGATGATAAGCTCCGCGGTGGCCCCCTGCCCCGCCGCCGTGATGATGCCGCCGCTCGTCTCGGCAAATCGGTTGGTCAAGTTCTCATAGTGGCCCGTCTCTTGCAGGGTCGCAACATCGCGCCAATGGGTGGTTACCTTTCCGGGCGGGTTTCGCGTGGATTTGATATAAGCCGTTGCTGCATCTGAAAGCAGCACGACGCCTCGCCCCATCCGTTGCATGCGGCGCGCCCTTGCGCGCCAGGCGTCGGGGCGCGCGCGACCGCCGGGCACAATCATGACATCGCTGAACCCATGATCAGGGATCGCTGGTTCTGCACGTAAAAGCATGCCATCGCGCCCCGTCAAAAGCCCTGGTTGGTCAGAGACAATGGACCAGGTGAAGCGCTCGGTCGCCAAAAGAACGTTCGCCGCGCTCAGAACTTTTATCACCGATGCGACTTCAAAAGCGTCAAAGCCTTTACCCACAAAAAGCTCAAAGCTCTTTGTGCGTCGGTCAAGATCATCGCTCTGCGGGTGAAGGCTCACGCGGGCACTGTCCCAATTTCCCATGGCTACGCGCGTATCTTATTGTCATTGCCAGGATTCCAAAAGCGCAATCAGAAGATCAATTTGCCTGTGCCTTGTCTGAATGACGCACATTTCACCGCAGAGCTGTACGGCTGTCGCTTGCGAAATTGACTACTGTTGGTTTGCATCAAAATCTGGTGCAAGCAGTTCATCAACCAACGACATCATATCTTTGTCAGAGAACGGCTTGTTCAAAACCCGATGCGCACCCAAGGACCGCGCAACATTCAGGATGGTTCGGTGCCCGGTTTTATTTACGGCGCCAGACATGGCGATGATCGGAATTGACAGCATCGACTTTGTGTCTTCTTGCAAAGGGGAGCGCATCGCACCGATCAAACTGACGCCGCCATCGGTCGCAATCTCATGTTTCTGATAGATAAAGATATCGCTGATCACGAGATCGACCTTGCGCTCTTTCAAAACCTCTAACGCCTCGCTCGCGCCGCGCGCCCAAAAGACCTCGTGGCCTCGCGTCTCCAATAGATCGGTCAAGTCAAACGCCAGTTCCGTGTCGTCTTCCAAAATCACAATAAAAGCCAAGCCCAACCACCATAAATGCAAAAGAAGACGCTTTGAGCAGATAAGCCTTGGCGTACAACGTTATTCTGCTAATTTTACGTTATTTTATAGAAGTTTAAATCGAAGGTACATTCCCTTTTGATCCAATCGCCAAGCCCCAATCGGTCGACAGCTCGGGTCGAGCAATCCTCGGAGGCCACATCTTTCATACAGCCCATTGGGTGTCTTTTGGCAGCCGATATGGAAACTGGTAAAATCTCTTATGCAAGCCGGAACTGCCCAGACCTTTTAGGTGTGGAACTAGACTTAATACTTGGCGCTAAGTTGGGCGACCTTATCGGCACGACGATATGGCACGGCGCGCGCAATGCCGCCGGTCTTCCAGGTTTCGAAAAACGTCGCATTGAACTGGAGGGGATCTGTATCGGCGGTTGCGACCTAGCCGCAAGTGTCAGCCAAAGCGGGACACTCTTTATAATCGAGCTGGAACCACAGAGCACCTTGTCCACGTTTTCCTTTCGTGAGCAGGACTTCATTTTCACAAAACTCACCGCGTGCGACGACCTAGATACGCTTTTCTCGACAACGACCCGGCTGGCACGGCATTTGACCGGTTTTGACCGCGTGATGATTGAGAGGTTCGACCGGAATGGGATGAGCGAGGTCATCTCGGAGGCCAAGACAGGGTCTGATGAACCGATGATGGGGCAGCGCAACTTGTATTGGAACAGAAAGAGAGATGGGGGAATACCAGCCTCGCTCTTGCAACCCAGTCTCGTCTCAGATGTGGACGCAGCGCCTGTTGCGATTGTCGCCGCAGAGCAAAATGCTCCATCGCTTGATTTGCCCCACGTGCTTCTCAAATCTCCACCACCAGACCATCTGGCACAGATGAAAGACATGGGCTCCAAGGCATCTTTGACGCTTCCAATTATCGTCGGCTCCACGCCATGGGGCACGCTCTCTTTCCATCATAAAACCGCCAAAACACCGTCCACACAGGTTCGCCAGACCCTGGCTCATGCCCTGCTTCCCTTCTTCACGGTAAAACTTGAACAGCTGCGGGATCGCGAATCCCTGGCTGTTTGCAAAAAGCTCAGCGGCTTACAGATGACCCTCCATCGTCAAATGGGTCAAAAAAGAGATTTGAACCAAGCCATCTCTTTGATTGGTCCTGAAATTCGCGACGCCTTGGAGGTAGATGGCTTTGCACTTGTAGCTGACAGTGCTTCATATTCTTTCGGTATGGTACCGTCCCAAAATGCGATTGATGTGCTCGCCGGCCGCGCAAAGACGTCCGGCGACAAAATTCAGCAGATCGATTTGCTCGAAGACGCTCTTGTATCGTCGGCTACTTCAGCAGAGGCAACTGTGTCCGCGCTTGTCGTGGCCGAGGACGCGCCATATTTTTTGATCTTGTTTAGATACGTAAAGGCAGGTTCATCAGCCCACTATCGTCAGATGGAAGAGAAAGAAAGCGAGACACGGGAGGCGCTTAGAACCCGAGGGCCTGCACCAGCATGGACACCCTGTGATTTCGAGCGCGCAGAACACCTCAGACCATTTTTAATGATACAGTCTTAGATACGCTTTGCATAAGAGTTACGGCGATCATGCAAAGGAGTCTGGGAAAAATTGCTAGTCACTGTATTCCAAAGCCATTTGCCCCCATACTCAATCACACACAGGTCCTCCTTCAGCTCGAGCGTAAAAAAAAAGATGTACAAACATTAAATCTTAGTAAAATATTTTTCATGACAGTTGAATAGAAATGCTGTGCCTGATATCAAAAATTAGCTGCGAACAGACGGCACGAGGGAGTTGCTAATATGTGCGGGATTGTTGGTTTATTTTTGAAGGATGCGTCTCTTGAATCTCGGTTGG
>JAPORH010000049.1 GCA_026710325.1 Litoreibacter sp.
CGGGCGCTTTCAAGCCCAAAATCGAAGGCTATTTCGCCGTGAGTCGTGTACCGTGGGCGCACCCGTTCATGTTGCGCCAGACTTGCATGGCATAGAAGACATCGCCCTGGGCAATCGATCCGTCACCTAAAATGCGACCTTCAAGGGGGACGGTCATATCGCGCCAGCCATGCGTATGGAACAGGCGAACCGGTCCTGCGCAATCATCCAGGCCTGGCATCGGGCGCCAGAAGCTGCCCGCGACTGGTGCGAAGGCCGCAGCGAGCGAGGGGTCCTCGCAAGCCAGGTAGCTGGTCATTGAGCCACCAACGGAGAAACCAGCAAGCAAGACGCGTTCCCGGTCGATGCCGTGTTTCTCAGTAGCGTCGGCGATGATCTCACGCATGAAGGCTGCTTCGTCTCGGAGCTTTTCGCGTACCGGGTTGAAGGACCATCCTGGCCCAAAGCGCGATCCGGGGCGCTTTAAACCGTTGGGTCCAATCAGCGCATAGCCACGCTCCAGCGCTGCCGTCATCCCGATGGCCATTTTACCGCTGCCGCCCGCACCGTGCAGAAATAGCAATGCCGGCGGGTTTTCGACGCCATCAGGCAAGGCAATATGGTATTCGCCAAGCGGTGTTTTGCAGGTCTCTTCCACATCGGCGCACCCCGCTTGGGCGGAGGTCGCGGCGAGGCTCAATACGGCAGCAATTAAAAATCTCATGGTGTTTTATTTAGTGGCAGGCCGCGCTTGATCCAGCCGGGGCCTTTGGAATTTCCCAACATGCCCTCAGGGACATCTATGACATTGGTAAAGCCAGCGGCGATCAGCTTGTTATTCTCTCGCGCTGATCTGACGCCACGCGCGCAGATCAAGGCCAAGGGCGCCCCGCGATTGCCCGCGACGAGCTTGTCGAGTTCGGCGATGAAATCGTCACGCCTGAGATCAAGGCGCACAGCATGCTCGCCCGAGCCTGTCTTCGCCCATTCATCGGGCCTACGAATATCGACGAGAATGATCTCACCTGCGCCTGCCATCTTATGCGCCGCCACTGGGTCAAGGGCGACGGCGGCTGAGGCCTCGGTGATCACGTCGTAAAACAGGTTCTGCCCACCTGCTGCGAAAAAGCCGCCGGTGCCAGCCGCAACGAGCCCGCCCAGCAACAGGGCGCGGCGCGAAAGGGAGGATGCCATTAACTCGTTTCCCCTACATATTTCTCAACGATCCCTGCAGCCTGTTCAGGGCTGACAATGGGGGGCACCAGCGTCAGGAATTTGCCCTCCGCGTCCAGCAGGTAAACAAAGCTGCCATGGGCCAGCACCGGGCCGAACTCGGGGTCGTAGAACACTTCCTCAGTCTCGATGGAATACGCATCATAGGCAACCTGCAACGCCTCGGCGCTGCCGGTGAGGCCGACAAAGTCGGGGTGATGAACGGCCAAGGGTTCTTCCATTGTGTCCACTGTGTCACGCTTCGGGTCGACCGTGATCAGAACCGGCGTCACGTCGATCCCTTTTTCTTCGAGCGTATCCACGACTTGCCCCAACATAGGGAAGACGGCGGAGCAGATTTCCTGGCAATTGACATAGCCGAAAAACAACAGCTGCGGATTGCCGTCAGGATCGGCTTCGGTCCGTGTTTCCCCGAATTGATTGGTCAACTCGAAAGCGCCGCCCAGCTTGAAGGGCAGGGGCGTCTCTGCCATGGCGGGGACCGCCATGGCGCAAGTAAGAAGCAGGCTTCGTATCATCGTGTGATCTCGTAAGCCTCCCGATGGCTCAAACCGAGCCCCAGATACCCGTCAGCCTCGATAAAGGCATTCACGCGCGGGTCGCGGCGGAACCAAGGGCCCTTGCCTTTGGCTTCGGGGTGCAGGCTGGCCCAGACCTTGGTCCATTGGTTGGTCTTGGCCCATTCCTCGGCGCCGGCCTCTTTGATGCTTTGCACCAGGTAGATATTGGTCGCGCCAGGGATGTCCTCATCCTCGATCATCAGACCGTCGACATCGACCAGCTTGCCGCAGTAAGGGTGCAGGTCATAGGCCGCCCCGTTGAAGGAGGTCTGGCGGTTCTTGTTGGGGTAAACCAGCACGTCATCGGCGCTGCGCAACAGGCCCAACTGTCGGCCGGTGCCGCATTCATTGGCACAGTCGCCCGCGACGGTGCAAAGCAGGTCAACCACAGTGGCTTCAAACGTGGCGGGGACCTCGGCATAAAGGTTCCAGCTGCGTGCGTTCGACCCTTCGGAGAAATCCTGCGCGGAGAGCGGCGTGGCGATCAAGGCGAGGGCTGCAATCAGTTTTTTCATGGCTTTGTCCTCACTTGTCGGGGTTCGGGATAGCAAATGGGGGCACCACGCCGAAATCTTCGTGGTTCAAGTTTGTGATGCCGCGATCCTCGACCACAGCCTCGACGACCAGATAATTCAGCCCGTCGCGCTTATAAAGCATGCCGTCGGCTACGATCTCATGTGAGGCCAGTTTCAGCTGCGTATCACCGGAGGCGGATTGGTCATCGCCCTCTATCTTGAGGACCATGTAGACCTCTCCATCCTCGCCCAAAAGACCGACGGGGATACCACCGGCCGAGCACCAAAGCGCGCAAGTGTGATGTGCCGATCCGGTCACGGAATCCGTGAACCCCATCACGCCGGAAAAGTAGCACCACGTATCAATAATTTCGCCGGTGATTTGAACGCGTTCGCCTTCTGCGGCCTGGGCGGGCGCGGCAAACCCGATTGCAGCGACCCAAGCCGCCAATGCCGATCTGAATATCATGGTGTTTCCCCACTTTTTTTGATTCTGGTTAATGTGTAGCAGCCCTGTGCCAGAACGCCGCATCACATCTTGGGGAAGCACTGAAAGTCTTAAGCTGAAAAGGCCGCTTGAAGCTGCTTTGTTAACGCGTCTGCCGTGTCCACCACGCTAACAAACTCGCGCAAGGACGCGTCAGCAAATCCTTCATCAATCACGTGATCCACCAGCGCGATCAGCTTGTCCCAATAGCCGTCCGTGTTCAGCAGAAAGATGGGTTTGTCATGCAGTTCAAGCTGGCGCCAGGTCAGGACTTCAAACATCTCGTCAAGCGAGCCCGCACCGCCCGGCAAGACGACAATTGCGTCTGAATTCATATACATAACCTTTTTGCGCTCATGCATATTCTCGGTGATCACAAAGGTAGACAGGTCGCGTTTGCCGACCTCGCGGTCAAACAGATGGACCGGGATCACGCCAAAAACTTCGCCCCCCGCGCCCTGCGCAGCGTTTGCGACGGCCCCCATCAAACCGACATCGCCCGCCCCGTAAACCAGCCGCCATCCATTGGTGGCAATTGCGGTGCCGGTTTCGATCGCGGCGGCTCGGTAAGAAGGGTTAACGCCAAAGCGCGATCCGCAGTAAACGCAGACGGATTTCGGGTGTTGCTGGTTCATCGCGGCTCCGGTCTTCGTGATGTCAGGTGTTTTGCCTTGTGGTAAAGGGACTGTTAATAACGTGCAAGGTCGTGCCAGATGGCGCTGCCACCCCTTGGGGAAGGGGTCACCACCGGGGATAAGGATCACAACATGGCCGATCAGCCAGGGCTAAAAGTGAACGGGTCGAACGCGCTTTTGATAGCGGGGATCGCGGCTTTGGCGATTGCAATATTCGTGGTTTTCATCCGCGGCCAATCGCCGGTTGACGAGGTTGCCGCACCTGCAGACGACGACGCCACCGTGGCCATCCTCGAGCCCAAAGACATCGAGGAGGAGCCCGAGGTCGAAGCTACCGCGCAAGCGCCCACCGAAGAAGAAATCGCGCCGGAAGAGATCGTCGAGCCGCTGCCAGAACCCGCCCCCGAACCTATCGCACCAAGCTTTGATGTCGTGCGGATCGACCCAACAGGCGCTGCCGTGATCGCAGGCTCCGCCGAGCCGGGCGCGCGCGTCAGGTTGATGGCGGGGGATGAGGTCGTGGGGGAGGCCACAGCCGACGCGAGCGGCAAGTTCGTGGCCCTTTTTGACCTTTCCCCATCCACGGAACCGCGCAGCCTGTCGGCCGAGTTCGACGGCCTGAACGGCGAAGTCATCGCCTCCGCAGGCACGGTTCTGATCGCCCCGACAGCTCGACCGGAACCCGTTGAGGTCGCCGAGGCCACGCCCGAAACGGGTGTCGAGGAAGCGTTGCCCAAAGAGGACGTCATCGCCGAGACGGCACAGGAAGCGGCAGAAGAGATCGTGGTCGCTGAGACCACTGAGACACCCGTGAACGAAGAACAGGTCGCGGAAAACGCGCCTCTCGTCACTGACGAAACTTCGACTGAAGAAGCCCCAGTTGCTGAGGCCCAACCCGCAACGCCCGAGGTGGCGGCAGCGGAGACTGAGCAAGAGCCAGTGATAGCCGAAGCTCCCGCTGCTCAAGAAGTCGAAGGCGCGATTGAGCAGGCCGAAGTACCAGCACCTGCTGATGAAAACGGTGCCGAAACGCCTGCGGTCGTCGCAGAAAGCACGCAAGAAAAGATCGAAGAGCCCGTGGATAGCCCAGCTATCGTGCTGGCCGATGAAAGCGGCGTCAAAGTGCTCCAACCCGCGCCGCAACCGGTTGTGCCGAAACTTGCCCCCGATGAGACGGAAGAACAGGTCGCCAACCTCGTGATCGACACCATCACCTATGATGCCGAAGGCGACGTCGCGGTCTCTGGCCGCGGGGCCGGCGAAAGCTTCGCCCGCGTCTATGTCGATGACACCGCGATCAAAACCGTTCCGATCAAACCAGACGGAACTTGGGACGCGCCACTGCCCGAGATCACTGCAGGCATCTACAACCTGCGCATTGACGAGGTCGACCCGGAGGGCGCGGTGACCAGCCGTGTCGAAACCCCGTTCAAGCGCGAAACACCCGAAGTGGTGGCCGAGGCCGCGGCCCGGCCAAACGCCGTTACAGTTCAAGAAGGCTTCACCCTTTGGGCAATCGCCAAGGACCGCTTCGGCGATGGCACTCAATATGTCCGCGTCTATGAGGCAAACCGCGACCTCATCCGCGACCCGGACCTGATCTACCCCGGCCAGATTTTCGAAATACCGGAAGGCTAAAGCACCGGCCATAGATTGACTTAATGTGGCTCGCCGCTTTGACTTATCGCGATGTGATTTGTCGAGGACGGAGAGATAGATGAAAGTCACCCTTCTAGGGACGGGATCACCCGTACCGATGCTCAATCGTGCAAGCTCCGGCTACCTCGTTGAAATCGGAGATGAAATGTTGGTCTTCGATCATGGCGCGGGCGCCCATGAGAACTTCCTGCGCGCAGGCAAACGGGCCGTCGATCTCAATACGGTCTTCTTCTCGCATTTGCACACGGATCATTGCCTCGATTTCCCGAGGCTGGTGCATAGCCGCTGGGATCAGGGTGCGGGGCAAATCCCTGATCTGAAAGTCTACGCGCCCGCCTATATGCAACGCATGTCGGACCTGCTTTTCGGCGAGCAGGGTGTTTATCACAATGATCTGGATGGACGCATGAATTCGTCTGGCAGTCAGCGGGTCTACTTAAACCGTGGCGGCACGCTTCCACGCAAACGACCTGCCCCCGATATCACGGCGCTTTATGACGGTCAGGTCATCGAAAGCGACAACTGGAAAGTCACGGTGCGTAAAGTGTTCCACCAGCCAGACCAGATCGAGCCCTACGGATTTCGGTTGGAGACGGACGAAGGGGTTCTGGTCTACTCGGGCGATACCGGCCCATGCGAAGGCATACTTGACCTTGCACAAGATGCCGATGTGCTTATCCACATGTGCTATTTCATCTCGGGCACATTTACCAAAGACAAGAAGCAAACGTCCTCTGGGCATATGGAGGTAGCACGAACTGCGGCCGAGGCCAATGTCAAAACGCTCGTGGCCACGCATTTCACCCCCCAGATGGATGCGCATGGCATCAAAGAGCGGTGCATCGCCGAAATGAGCGATGTTTTCAAAGGCCGCATCATTTGGGGTGAAGACCTGATGGAAATCCCCATTCGACCGGCCGACGTGCCACATATGGGGTAGGGGTGCCGATCATCGTTTCTGGCCGATTTCACCAGAACAGAGAGCGAGCGAATTTCCAGCCCTTTTTTGCAGGCGGGCTCATGTTTGGATCAGAGGTGTTTTTGTGATATGTTTGAGGAGTGCCACGTTGATTTTAAGCGGCATGATTTTTTCAGCATACTCAATTCCAAGGAGCAATTTTCATGGAAGTCTCCCATTTTGAACTGATTTTCAAACCACAGTCGCCTGCTGGTCCAGCTGACACGGTGCTGCAAGGGCATTTTCTAGAGATAACAAATCTCGAAGATCAAGCACTGTCGTTTCGGCTCGACTACATCACCTCGTCGACCACGGACCCGGACCGGTCCCTCTTCGACAACACATTCGTGATTGTCGACACGCCCGATGACAACAACAACTTCAACTTTTCGCTGACAGGCGGGCCGACCGCGAAGCGCTACCGGCTCAACCCGCTGGTGACGATTGAGCCCTGTGCCACCGCACTGGTCGCGGTACTGCCATCTGATCCATTCTCCATGCCCGGCTGCCCGCCACCGACGCCAAATTTTGAAGCACGCGGTTTTATCGAGCTGAGTTTGCCTGCGCAGTTGCAAATTGTGCAGGGCCCGCTTGGGCCGCAATTCACCTTGGTGCCGCAAGCCGATGGCCCGGTTCGGGTGCTTCTGACCCCGCAAAACCGCGCGACTTATTTTGCGGAAGACGGCACAATCACTGATCAGACGCAGGCCTCTGTCCCTACAGCGACCGGGGCCGCGTTGAATGAGGTGATCCCGCAAACCGGCTTTGCTTTCCCCGGTCTCGGCGCATCGCTCGACCTGCAAAGTAATCTCGAGGCTCTGGCGCCCGACGATGTCAGCCCCGAACGGCTCGCAGCGATGCTCGCAATGGCGCAAGCCAGCGGTATGGATATGGGCGCGTTCAACAAATCGCTCAAAGCCTCAGGCGTCGGGTTGGCGGTGGAAACGCGCAAGCTCGAAAGCCCAACCAAGGCCAAAAAGCAAAAAGAAACAGCCTAAAACAGAAAGCGGCTCGCGTCGGTGCGGGCCGCTTTTTGTGGCAATGCGCTGGTAATCATGTGGCACGGGACCTAGATAGAAAGGCCTTACGAAAAAGCCAGAAAAGCCACTATGGTCACAGAAGTCTCCGACGCCCGCCTCAACCAAGATTTGCGAAAAGATGGCTGGCGCGTCGTCAAACGGGTCATCCCCTATCTCTGGCCCGACGGGAAGGCTTGGGTGAAGCGCCGCGTGGTGATCGCGCTTGGCTTCCTTCTTCTCTCCAAAGTGGTCGCGGTGCTAGGCGCGCCGCTTTTTGGCGCAGCGACGGATGTTCTGGCAGGCGAGGGGACGGGGCCCGGCTGGTTGCTCGGTGCGGGCGCGGTCGGCATCACCATCGCCTACGGCTTCCAGCGCCTCATGAATGTGGGCTTCCAGCAATTGCGCGACGTGGTCTTCGCCAAGGTCGGCCAGCGCGCGCTGCGTATGCTCGCGCTGGAGACCTTCACCCATATCCACCGCCTGTCCATGCGCTACCACATCACCCGCAAAACCGGCGGGCTCAGCCGCATCATCGAGCGCGGGGTGAAGGGCGTCGAGTTCCTGCTCCGCTTCTTGCTCTTCTCCATCGGGCCGTTGATCCTTGAGCTGTTGATGATCGGCATCATCTTGGCTTTTGTTTTTGATATCTGGTACTTGGTCGCCGTTCTTGTCACGCTGGTCCTCTACACCTGGTTCACCTTCGCGGTCACCGAGTGGCGGGTGAAGCAGCGCAAGGAGATGAATGACCAGGACACTGACGCCAACCAGAAGGCCATCGATTCACTTCTGAATTTCGAGACCGTCAAGTATTTCGGCGCTGAGAAACGGGAGGCTGACCGCTACGACGGCGCGATGGAGAAATACGTGGCCGCCGCGCTCAAGACCTCCTACTCGCTGGCTTTCCTGAACTTCGGCCAGTCGCTCATCATCACCGGCGGGTTGATCGCGGTCATGGTCATGGCCGCTATCGGCGTGCAGAATGGCGCGCTCACCGTCGGCGATTTCGTCATGGTCAACGCCTATATGATCCAGATCACCATGCCGCTCAATTTCCTCGGCACCGTTTACCGCGAAATCCGGCAGGCGCTTGTCGACATGGGTGAAATGTTCGACCTTCTGGGCCAACCGGCGGAAGTGCAGGACAAGTCTGACGCAGGCGAGCTGCAGGTCACCGAAGGGGAGGTCGAGCTTGATGACGTCTTCTTCGGCTACGACGCCGAGCGCCCCATCTTGCAAGGCGTCTCGCTGAAGGTCGCTGCCGGCAACACCGTCGCCATTGTCGGGCCCTCGGGCTCAGGCAAATCCACCATAGGGCGGCTGCTCTTTCGGTTCTACGATGTCGTGGGCGGGGCGCTTAAGATCGACGGGCAGGACGTGCGTGATGTGACCCAGGACAGCCTGCACGCCCAGATCGGCGTGGTCCCGCAGGACACGGTGCTCTTCAATGACACGATCCTCTACAACATCGCCTATGGCAGGCCGGAGGCATCGCGCGCGGAAATCGAGAAGGCCGCTAGGGACGCCAAAATCCACGACTTCATCATGTCCTTGCCAGACGCGTATGAAACCACAGTCGGCGAACGCGGCCTAAAACTGTCCGGGGGCGAAAAGCAACGCGTGGGCATCGCCCGCACGCTTTTGAAAAACCCGCCAATCCTGCTGTTGGACGAGGCCACATCTGCTCTGGACACCGAGACCGAGGCCGATATTCAGGAGGCCCTGCAAGGCCTCGGCGCAGGCCGCACCGTGCTCACCATAGCGCACCGCTTGTCGACCATCGCTCATGCCGACGAGATTGTCGTGGTCGAAAACGGCCAAATCGCCGAACGCGGCACGCATGAGGCGCTCTTGGCGAAAGAGGGCCGCTACGCCCAGCTCTGGCATCGCCAGATATCAGAGGATGAGGAATTGGTGGCTTAGGATTGATTCACAAATGATGTCTTGCTCAAATTGACCTTTCCTCAAATTCGCGTCCTGCCCGGTTAACAGCCCGAAGGCCCGGGCATCGCCAGACCGCTCGACAGGGCTGGCGATTTGGCTGCCTCCAGCGCGGCACAATTCGGCGCGATGACTTTGCTACCATAAAGCGCTACTGCACAGGCCTCTCATCGCCATCCCGCGATCTGGCAATCCCCTAAAGGTTTACGCGTTCTAATGTCGGTCAGTAGCCCCCAAAGGGAGTGGATTGAAGGCGCTCCTTGACTGCATGTACTTGTAGGCTCAAGCTCAAGTTATGAATGTTTTAAATTCGAAACCGGGAGATACTGTCAAACTCCATGACGGCGTAAAGGGCCTCGTTGTAATTAACTTCGAACTATCTCTTTTTGCTGCAGGGTTCGAACAAGGAGGGGGTATGAATGATTTGTGATCGGCCAAACGCCCTGAATTTGTTAGTGG
>JAPORH010000171.1 GCA_026710325.1 Litoreibacter sp.
TGGCAGACGGTTTGGTGAGGTAATCAGCGGGGATCATAGCGGCAAAGCCTTGGCGAGATAATAACAGCCGCGTGATCAATTGACTCTGTGGCGCGGGGGACACGCCAAAGAAAAGGCCCCGATGCCGAAGCACCGGGGTCTTTTTTGGTCAAAAGGGCGCGTATTTAGCCGACCATCGCACCATCATCGCGCTTGATCGCCACGATGGCGGAGCGGGGCAGCTTGCCTTCGCCATCGGGGAATGGCGCGCTCGGGTGCTGGATGCCGACAAACATTGTGCGCTTATCCGCAGACCAAGTCAGCCCCGTCACCTCGGAACCGTTCGGCCCGGTCAGGAACCGCTCAATCTGGCCCGTAACCGGATCGCCCGCGAGCATCTGGTTGTTGCCCATGCCCTCGAACTCACCCTCATTGTCGTCATTCCCGTCGGTTTGGATCCAGACCAGCCCGGTGCTGTCGAACATCATCCCGTCGGGGGAGTTGAACAGGTTGCCCTCGTTGATATTGGCCGAACCCGCATAGGCGTCGCTATGCACTTTCGGGTTGCCGGCCATCACGTAAAGGTCCCAGGTGAAGTCTTCGGACGCATGGTCCTCATCCGCCGGGAACCAACGCACGATCTGGCCGTATTTGTTGGCTTCACGTGGGTTCGGGCCTTTGGCCGGGGTCTCATCCCCGCCCGCATTGGTCTTGATGCCACGGTTCTTGTTGTTCGTCAGGCAGCAATAGCCTTCAACGGACACCGGGTTCACCGCGACCCATTCAGGCCGGTCCATCGTGGTCGCGCCCACTTTGGAGCCCGCCATGCGGGAGAAGATCGCGATCTCCGCCTCGCCCATGCCGGTGGTGGCCGGGGTCAACGGGATCCAGCGGCCCGTGCCGTCCACCTCAAACTTCGCCACGTAGAGCTGACCGTCACCCAGCAAGGACGACGTCTCCCCACCCGGCGTGTACACACCGTTGGAGACGTATTTGTACATGAACTCGCCCCGCTCATCATCGCCCATATAGACGACGACACGGCCGTCTGGTGCGATCACGGTCGCGGCGTTCTCATGCTTGAAGCGGCCAAGCGCGGTGTGCTTGATCGGCTTGGCCTCCGGGTCGGTTGGGTCAATTTCGACGATGTAGCCGAAGCGGCGCGGCTCGTTGGGGTTCTTCGACAGATCAAAGCGCGCGTCATAGCCCTCATAGTTGTAGCGGCTCTCAGACTTGATACCGTAGCGCGCGAAATCCTCCGGCAGCTCGAACGCCTCATCGGTGGAGCCGAAATAGCCGTTAAAGTTCTCCTCACAGGTCAGGTAGGTGCCCCAAGGGGTCTTGCCCGCGCCGCAGTTGTTCATCGTGCCGAGCACCTCGGTCCCGCTTGGGTCATCGGGGGTTTGCAGCAACGGGTGACCCGCCGCCGGACCTGCAATCGTCATCGGCGTGTTATGGGTGATGCGGCGGTTCAGTGGGCTGTCGACCACGACGCTCCAGCCATTCTCGCCCTCGGCCACCTCGAACACGGCCACACCTTGCAGGTTTTGCAGTTTCAGCACGTTATCGGCGCTCGCGACCTTGCCGTCCTCGTTCTGGGGCAGATTCACCTTGGTGTTCACATACTCATGGTTCACCGCGATCACCTGGCGGGAGCCGATCGTGAACAGCTCCATCCCGTCGGTGTTTTCGCCAAAGATGCGATCGGAATGCGCAACATCGCCGCCCGTCGTATGATCCAGCTCAGGTGCGTCGGAAAACAGCGGGTCACCCCAGCGGACCAGAACGTCCCAGCTGTAGCCTTCTGGCACATGCACTGCGAAATCGGTCTGGATCGGGATCGGCTTGAACCCGAAGCGGGAGGCGGCGGCCTCGGCCGACGTCGTGCTCAGAAGCGTGCCGGTACCCATAACAGCCGCACCCGACCCAAAGGCCAGCACGCCTGACAGGAAGCCGCGGCGGCTTAGTGCAACCTCAACGACCTCATCAAAATCAGTCTCCTCAGAACGCGGGCTTTGCAATTCGTCCCACTCATCCCAGGACAGGTCATATGTTTCATCTCTCATTGGAAAATCCCTCTAGCTGGCAAAAAAACTTGCTGAAGATCTGGTAAAAAATCTGCGACTCAACTCTGTGACAGCAGTGTAACGGGATTGTAAAACCGCCCATTCAAAAACGAAAAAGCCCCGCCGCATGGGCAGGGCTTTGCCGATCTCTGTTTATGCGCGTCAGGCGCAGGCTTTGCGCCGCGCGGTCCAGCCGATCAGGCCCAGACCAGCGAGCAGAAGAGGCGCAGTTGCAGGCAATGGAACGGGCGCCAAATTTTCTTCGATTGCGGCAATCACCTCATCCTGGATCAGGCTGTGACCGAAGGCAGTTGGGTGGATGCCGTCCCAAAAAAGCCAGGTATCCGGGTTGCAAGTCGTAGGGTTCAGAATACAAGCACCGGTCGCGTCGTCGACGCCGAAAGAGGCTGGGTCAGCAATCAGCTCTGAGAAGAGCGAAAAGATATCGACCTCGATGATATTCGTCCCACTCGCTTCAAGCAGCGCCAAGCCTGCGGCGAGATCGCTGTTGTAGCTTGCCGTCGCCGGGGAAGCGATCGGCCCATACCCAGCAATATTCGCTTCAGCCGTCGCGCCAAGGTCAGGCAGGTTGAAGACCACAAAGTCGTTGATGCCTTTCCCGGCCAACGCGCCAATCGTTCCCAGCACGTTGGCGGCCGCATCTTTAGCAACGGCATCTGCGGTCAAAGGTGCCCCAAGAACCGCGTTGCGTATATCATTTGCGCCAGCCCAGATCGAAACCAAGGGCGTGGTGCCAAGGCTCAAACTAGTGGCGATTGCACCATCGAGCAGCAACAGTTGTTCGTCGAGAGATGGAGGCGCGAAAGAGCCGCCAGATGTCGTGGCCCCGCCAAATGCCAGGTTGGCTGTCGTGCCTGGCGCGAAACCTGCGACAATGCCTTCGTTCCAAACCGGCCCGTTGGAAAAGCGGCCTTCGACATAAGGTGGCGAGGGCACGAATGCCGGGTTCGAGGCAAACAAGTTGCCATTGTCGCTCAAGCTGTCCCCAAGGATGACGAAGCTTGAGAATGCGTCGGTAATTGTCGTCGCGAAGCTCGCGGTCGTTGTGCAAAGTGCGACGGCACCAGCCACTAAAAACTCTTTCATTGGATTCCCCATTCCCTGGCCATAACAAAGCCACAATTCAGATTAGGAGCGTTTCCGGATCACGCAAAGCGCGACGCGCGATTCCGCCCAGGTGACGTAGCGTCAGAGGTCGATGCCCAAAAGCCATTGTTTTTAATGGATAAACAATGGCAGAAAAAACGCCCCATCGTCTCCGATGGGGCGTAGCGCGACACGGACATAGCGTCAGAATCGCATCACTCGTTAAGCACGCTTTTTGCGCACGCCCCAGCCGATCAGGCCGAGCGCGCCAAGCAATAGGGGCGCCGATGCGGGCAGAGGCACAGGCGCGACCTCACTGATCGAAATGCGGAAGAATTCGGTGTCGCGGCTGATGCTGGACGTGTCAGCAACGCCAAAGGCCCCGAACAAGTCCGACAGCTCTGCGAAGCCGTTATCGCCGTCGCTATCAAGATCGTCGAAGATTGATGTGATGACACCGTTTTCCGCCACACCGGCAAGGATCCCACTCGGGTTTGCGACCGGATCGCCAATGGTGGAGCCGTCCAGACTGGCAAGCTCCGTGCCTGCGTCGTAGATCGAGCCGGCCGTGATCACGATATCCTGGGTCAGGATGAAATTGCCTGCGTCGTCGAACAGACGATAAGCCATCGGGTCGTCATTGCCGAAGAACGTGTCGTTCGAGGGGACCACCATCGCCAGGAAGGAGGCGAACTGGTTCACGCCGGGGTTTGCGATATCAACCTCAATGGTCGCTGAAGCGCCGTCCAGGATCGGGCCGCCATTGGCGATGAAAGCGCCTTGGCTGTCTACGCCGTCCCCGTCCTGATCAGCGCGCCGCTCATTTGCGAGACGGTTTCCAAAAGGTTGCATCGCTGGGTCCTCTGGATCCACCACGCCTGCGAATGGCGGGATGGGGAGTTCCGCAACTTGTTCAACACCAGCGCTCGCTGCGCTGCCTACATCAAACGCGTCGAAACCACCGTCGTGGAACCCGGCATAGACAGGCGTCGTAATGAAGCCAAAGCCGTTATTGTTCTGAAACGTGATTGAGAGCGTCGTAGCGCTCGCAGCGCCCGCGATGGCAAGCGCGGCGACGCTCGTAGCCGCGAATAGTTTGGGGTTTAGGATCATCATACAGTCCCTGTTTTGAAATGGTTGTTACACGCCAGGGAGACCGCATTTCGTGTTGCAGACCGCCCAGGCCCGCAGAGTTAGGCATTTTGAAACAAGACTTTGGGGTCACGACGGCGTGACATGCGTCATTCTGACCGAGACGTGAGCCGGGGCGCTGCATTTAATGCTGCATAACGGCGAAAGGTTTTTCTAAATCAAATAAATTCAGGCACTTACGAAGTTGTCCCTGCAAGAGGCTCAAGGTCTCGTGAGCGACGTCTCCACAGCAAGGGCCGTAGCGCTTCTTGTCTCACGGAAACGTGGGCCGCTCTTGGCCCAAAAAAATGGCCCGCTCAAAGGCGGGCCATTTGCGAGTCTTTGAAGGGAGCAGCTTACTCAGCCGGCTCTTCTTTCTTGATCTCTTCGCCAGTCTCCTGATCGACGACTTTCATCGACAGGCGAACCTTGCCGCGGTCGTCGAAGCCCAGAAGCTTGACTTTGACCTCTTGGCCTTCCTTCAGAACGTCCGAAGGATGGTTCAGGCGGCGGTTCTCGATCTGGGAGACGTGCACCAGCCCGTCGCGCTTGCCGAAGAAGTTCACGAAGGCGCCGAAATCGACGATCTTCACGACGGTGCCGGTGTAGATGGCACCTTCTTCAGGTTCAGCCACGATCGAGTGGATCATGTCATAGGCCTTCTTGATCGCCTCGCCGTTCGGGGATGCGATCTTGATCACACCGTCATCATTGATGTCGACCTTGGCGCCGGAGACTTCCACGATCTCACGGATGACCTTGCCGCCCGTGCCGATGACTTCGCGGATTTTATCCGTCGGCACCTGCATGGTCTCGATCCGTGGCGCGTGGATGGAGAAGTCGCCAGCGGAGCTCAGCGCCTTGTTCATCTCACCCAAGATATGCATCCGGCCTTCTTTGGCCTGCGCCAGAGCGGTCTTCATGATCTCAGGCGTGATGCCAGCGACCTTGATGTCCATCTGCAGGGAGGTGATCCCGTTCTCGGTCCCTGCCACTTTGAAGTCCATGTCGCCCAGGTGGTCTTCGTCACCGAGAATGTCCGACAGAACTGCGTAGCTGCCATCGTCTTCCAGGATCAGACCCATGGCCACACCGGCAACCGGCGCTTTCAATGGCACACCCGCATCCATCATCGACAGCGAGCCGCCGCAGACAGACGCCATCGAAGACGACCCGTTCGATTCAGTGATCTCGGAGACCACGCGCACCGTGTAAGGGAAATCGGTCGCCGCTGGCAGAACCGCTTGCAGCGCGCGCCAGGCCAGTTTCCCGTGACCAATCTCACGACGGCCGGGAGGGCCAAAGCGCCCAACCTCGCCGACCGAGTAGGGCGGGAAGTTATAGTGCAGCAGGAAGTTCGACTTGTAGGTGCCTTGCAGCGCGTCGATCATTTGCTCGTCGTCGCCGGTGCCCAAAGTGGTTACGACCAGACCTTGGGTCTCGCCACGGGTGAACAGCGCAGACCCGTGGGTCCGGGGCAGGATGCCGACTTCGCTGACAATGTCACGGATCTCATCAAGGTTACGACCGTCGATGCGCTTCTTGTTCTTCACAACATCGCCGCGCAGCACGGTGGATTCCAGCTTCTTCAAAGCGGAGCCGAGGTTTTCGTCCTCAAGCTGCTCTTCGCTCAGACCGGCTTTGATCGCGTCTTTCGCGGCGGCAACAGCGGCGGTGCGTTCTTGCTTGTCGGTGATCGCGTAGGCGTCGCGCATCGCGCTTTCACCGGCAGCTTTCACGGCCTCATAGAGGTCGCTGTAATCTGGCGGTGTGAAGTCGAACGGCTCTTTCGCGCAATCTTCGGCGAAATCGATGATCAGGTCGATGGCAGGCTGGATTTGCTCATGCGCAAATTCTACGGCGCCCAGCATCTCTTCCTCGGTCAGCTCATAGGCTTCTGATTCCACCATCATCACGGCGTCTTTGGTGCCAGCGACAACCAGATCCAAGCGCTGCTCGGGGTTGTTGCGCAGCTCGTGCATATCTTCGAGCTCTGGGTTCAGAATGTATTCACCATCCTCAAAGCCCACGCGGCAGGCCGCAATCGGGCCCATGAACGGCGCGCCGGAAATCGTCAGCGCCGCAGAAGCCGCAACCATCGCCACCATGTCGGGGTCGTTGACAAGGTCGTGCGACAGCACGGTGCAGATCACCAGAACTTCGTTTTTGAAGCCGGGTACAAACAGCGGGCGGATCGGACGGTCGATCAGACGCGATGTCAGCGTCTCTTTCTCGGTCGGGCGCGCCTCGCGCTTGAAGAAGCCGCCGGGGATTTTACCGGCTGCATAGTATTTCTCGTTGTAATGAACGGTCAGCGGGAAAAAGTCCTGACCTGGCTTTTGCTCCTTGGCAAAAGTGACGGCGGCCATAACGGAGGTCTCGCCGTAAGTGGCAATCACGCAGCCGTCCGCTTGACGGGCAACTTTGCCAGTTTCGAGCGTAAGAGTCTCCTCACCCCACTCGATGGATTTTTTTGTCACGTTAAACATGTATCGGTTCCTATTTGGGAGCACTCCCGGCCCTCCGGGTCTCCCATTTTCAATGGCGGCCCCATTGCCGCCGACCCCTGTTTCCTTTGTATGGCGCTAGGGTCCGGGCGCCACGTCTCAGATGGCGTGCGTATAGCTTAGCTTTGGGGCTTTGGAAAGAGTTCTTGCACCAGGCGCTCTGCACCGAGGTGATGGCCTCAAATGACACCGTCAAAGGTAAGGGAACACATACTTTGCGAATCTCTTCGCAGATGTCCCTATAGCGCTAACAAAAGTTGGAGCGGCTAGCACAACTTTTTACACCAAATAATCGCTGCCAGGCGGACTTGTGAACAAACGCTACAGGGTGCTAACCTGTAGCGTTTTTACGTTTAGGTTGTCAGCTTTGCTAGACAGAAATCAGAAACAATGCGTTTACCTGCGCCTGACTGTGAATCGGGGCGATTTAAACCCTAACTACTCACGTTTTTGTGACCCAAATGCCTCTGCGGATAATCCGCATCTTCAAAACACCGCATGGGCGCCACGGTTGTCCTCGATTTTGCCGTCTTTCGCCTTCCGAAAATGCTCTTCGAGTCGGTCTGAGCCAAACTCGGGGGTCATTTCTGCATTGTAGGTTTGTGTCTCTGTGTCCCAGACCAACATGGACTCGGTCGCGTAGTAATGTCCGATCCGGGCCAGTTCAGATTTTTCGCGCGCTTTTGATGAAACTAGGCCTGCCAGGCTCAACGCCTTGATGATGGTCGAGATGACAGCCACCGGGACGTGTTTGAACTTTGGTTCGCGTCCAAAAACCTCGAACAACGCATGCCCCTGATCCAGCGGTGTCATCGCAGGGCCTGGGCCACCGATCGGCAGGACCTTGTTGGTCTTGCTCGGGTCATCGACGCAGGTCGCTATGAACCGACCCAGATCCGCATCACTGATGGGTTTGCAAGCTGTGAGAGTACCGTCGCCAAAAACAAGATAGGGTTTGCCTGCGCGCACCCGCTCAATCTGTCCCGACAGAGATTTGAAAAACGCTGTTGGCCGGACAATCGTCCAAGTCAGGTTGGCCGCCATGAGTTTTGCTTCAAAAGCCAGTTTCGCCTGTTGAAAGGCGAGCTTTGGTTTCTGCACGCAAATGGCCGACAGCAGAATGAACTGTGTGATCCCTGCCTCTTGCGCTTGGGTCAAAGCTGACAGCTGCACATCGTGATCCACCAACCACGCATCTTTTGGCGCGCCGGTCCGTGACGCGATGCAGGACACGACGGTGTCATAGGTGCCTCTTGCCAGGTCCATCTTTGCTAGGTCGCGGATCAAAACCGCGCAGCCTTCAATGGCCGGCTCCGGCACGCGCCGCAAAACGCAGGTGACTTGATGTCCCGCATCGACAAGCGCCGCCGCCGTCGCGCGGCCAATCGTGCCCGTGGCTCCAAGGAGGAGGATGTTCTTGCCCATTGCGCCGGTAGCCTAAAGTGCCGCTAGGCCGGGTGGAAGGCCCAGAATTAACCAGCCAGTAACCAAGAAATTCTGTACAAAATGGGATAGGGCCTTCTGAAACTTACCCCAATTTGTACAGAATATAGCAAAACGCCCGCGACGAGCGCAGGCGTTAGGAATGTCTAAATGTGGGAAATGCGCGCTTAGCGACGAATACCCAGGCGCTTGATCAGGTCCTGATAGCGCGCTTCGTCCTTGGCTTTGGTGTAATCCAAAAGCTTCCGGCGCTGCGCAACCATTTTCAGCAGCCCGCGGCGGCCGTGGTTATCTTTCTTGTGTGTTTTGAAGTGCTCGGTCAGCGTGGTGATGCGTGAGGTCAGGATCGCGACTTGCACCTCTGGGGAACCGGTGTCGCCCTCTTTGGTGCCGAACTCTTTCATCAGTTTTGCTTTTTCTTCAGCAGTGATCGACATCGGGGTCTCCTTCTCAAGTTAAGGGTTATGGCGCGAGCCGGGATGTCGTCCAGCAAGGCCCATGGAGTAGAAGCTGCGCGTATAGGGCGGCTTTGACCAAAAGGGAAGCGATTTCTTAGCTCCAAAGCTGCGGTTGCTGCGCATAGGCAATATAGAGCGGATGCTTCGGGTGGCCCGCCTTGCTTAAGCCCAAGTGATACAGAGGTTTTTCGGTGGCCCGCATTAGTGCTTCAACCTGCACTCCACGGTTCAGATGCGCCCCATGCGTACCCCAAGCGGCGACGATCTTATCAGCCCAAAGACATGCGTCAGAGATCGCCGCGTCGTTTCCTGGGCCCACGGGTTCCGCCGCTTTGCGCATCTTAAATGGGTCCGTGTCGCGCCAAGCGAAAATATTGCAGACACGAAACGCCCCAAACCCCAGAGCCCTCGCCCGCCGCTCGCACCGCTCGACTGTGGGGTCGTTTTGCACTTCCGTCGCAGTGGATGGGTTCAGCATGACAAACGCGATTTTACCGCCCGCATCGTCCCAAATCCGGGTCAACGCGTAACGGTAATTCTCGCAATCAGAGTAGATGGCAGTGCTAGCCGCATCGCCTTTAAGATGAGTGCGCGTGATCATGGCCCGCCTTCTGGCAGGCCATCACGCGGGCTTCAAGCCTCAGCTTTTTTGGCGAACGGGGCCTTCTCGATCATGTAAACCACGACCACCCCGTAAAGGATATGACCCCACAGCGCGACCCAGGTGATGCCCGTAAAGCCCAGGAACGGCTTGTTGCCTGCGATCAGATGCGCCACGCCGTAGAGCGCAAAAACCCACAAGCCGACGCCGTAGACGATGCTGGTGATCAGCCAATGCAGGTTGGGCATGATCTTTTGCTGGATCGGACGCGCCACAAGGACATAGCCGAGAGAGTAAATCAGCAAGCCGTTGACGATGTGCACGACGTCGCCAATGCCCTTGGGGGCTGCGCCGAAAACGGATTTGATTGTGGCTTGCGCCAGGCCCACAGGGGCCAGCTTGGCAAAGCCTGCCATAGGCGAAAGCCCTTGGCCGAAGAGGTCGAAAGCCAGCGTCGCGAAAGCGCCGGCTGTGAGGATGGTCCAGATGTTTGTGCGTGTCATTGTGTAAGTCCTTGGATGTAAGATGCGTTGCCCAAGGTCTAGCTTCTCTCGACGGCTTGGAGATACCCGCCTCACGCTAAGCTTATCGGAGGCAGGGTCCCGTGATCGAAAATGTAACAAAAGGCGTCAATTTAGAGTTGTTTTGCGCGCCCTTACAGATAAATTGGTGCGTATGTGCACAAATTTGTAACATTTTCATAATTAACGCGCATCAATTGACGAAAACGCGGCTCGGATGAAGTTCACCCGCTTTGTAGGTTCCAACGGCGACGGCCTGCCCGTTGAGCGACGCCCAGCCCTCTTCCCCGTACTCGATGTCGGAGGCCAGAACCAAACCCGGATTGCCATTGCGAAGCCGTGTTGCACCGTCCGCGGTGGTCGGAAGCTCGGGCAAGTCTACAAGACCTGTCTCCAGCGGCAAAAGTAACTCATCGAGTGCAGGGTCCTTGGCCAGCGCCTCGATCTGATCAATCGTCACTGCGTCTTCCAACTCAAACGGGCCGGACCAGACGCGACGCAACCCGGTCACATGCCCAAAACATCCCAAAGCTTCTCCAAGATCGCGTGCAATAGAGCGCACATACCCGCCCTTGCCGCAAACCATGTGCAACACGGCATGATCGGCATCGGGACGGTCTATCAGGGACAGCTCGTCGACAAAGAGCGGGCGGGCTGTGAGCTCCACCTCTTCCCCGCCTCGCGCCATTGCATAAGCGCGCTTACCGTCCACTTTGACGGCCGAGAATTGCGGGGGCACTTGCATAATATTCCCGGTAAAGCCGGGCAGCGCGCTCACGATTTCGGCGTCACTGGGGCGCAGGTCGGAGCTTTGAGTCACTTCCCCTTCGGCATCGTCGGTATTGGTCGCCTTTCCCAGCCGGACCATGAAATCATAAGCCTTCAGCGCATCGGTCACGTAAGGCACAGTCTTCGTGGCCTCCCCAAGCGCCACGGCGAGAATACCTGTGGCTTCCGGGTCGAGCGTCCCGGCGTGGCCCGCCTTCTTTGCGTTGAACGCCCAACGGACCTTGCCCACGACGTCGTTGGAGCTGATACCGGCCGGCTTGTCCACGACCAACCATCCAGAAATGTTGCGTCCCTTTTTACGCCGAGCCATCGCGGTATCCTTGCTGATGTGAGCGCGCCTGCTACCGCCGCGCCGGACGGAGGTCAATCAATTCTCGGCCACGACGCCCAAGATCGGACCCATGGCCGCACCCCGGTCACTGCGCCCGAGATCAGGAGCGTAGAGACGAGATATTGTCCCGTCCAGATACAGCGCATTGGGCGTTTTAAGCACATCGCGGAAGAGCGTTGCGAAATCATGAAAGCGCACCGGGTCGTCCGAGATTGCAAAATAGGTGACCCCATTCGCATCTACCCCGACCGCGTTTCGCCATTTGCGCGAAGGGCTGTCGGGCAAAAACCGGGGGTGCAGTGCGCCGTCGATAACAAGCATTGGCCCCGATTGGGTGGCGATACGGCACTCTGGGCCGCCTTCCGCAAAACTACGGCTTTCAAAGACCGCCGCCTGGTCGCCGGCGACGCAAAAGACGCCATTTGGCAGCATGCCGAAGTTACCCGGCCCTTCACGCGTCATCAAGGTTTGCTGTTGGCCCTGGTCATTGATGAACAATCCAACGGCGCGGCGATCGTCGTGATACATCCCGCCGTTCATCGCAAATTCCAGCGTTTTGCCGCTTTCCCGTAGCGCCTGCTCGATCACGTCGAATTCGCCGAACGGCGCGCCAGTGTTGTCTTTGAGCCAAAGATCAATCCGCGCGGCGTCCTTTACGGTGCAGATCGTATAGCGGTCGCCCAGATGGGTTGTCTCAGAACAAGAAGATTGGGCCTGCGCACACACGGCGAAGGCGCATAGTAACGCAAAGGCTCTAATCGCTGTCCACATCGCGGCGTACATTCTCCTGGCGCAGCAGGCGGCTTGTTTCATCCATACGGTCGAAACTCTCGTCGAGCAAGAATCGCAGGTCAGGCGAGTATTTCATCGTCATTTCCTTGCTGAGAGCGCGGCGCAGCTCGCCTTTGTTGCGGGCCAAGGCTTCGATCGCCTCTTTACGCTTTTCGCCGCCGAGAGGCAGCACAAAGACTGTGGCAATCTTCAGGTCCGGGGAGGTGCGCACCTCCGACACCGTGATCGACATGCGATTTAGGTCCGGGTCATGAATATCGCCGCGGTTCAGCACATCAGCCAAAGTGCGCCGGATCAACTCGCCCACGCGGAGCTGCCGTTGGGAGGGGCCTGCGCCCGCATGATGAGAATTGTTTGCCATGCGCCGCCACTTAATCCCCTTGCGCGACTGGCGCAATGGGGCCTAGATCACCTCCACTTTATACCAAGGGGGCGTCACCATGACCAGTTTGCCAGGAATCGTCATTACAGGGGCATCAGGCCGGATGGGTCAGATGCTGATCGAAACGGTGCAAGCCTCAGAAAAGTGCCGCCTCGTTGGTGTGACGGAGCGGGACGGGCACGCATGGGTCGGGCGCGATCTCGGGCTATGCATGGGCGGGGCGGAGACGGGCGTTCCTGTCGTGGCTGATGCGATTGATGTGGTGAAAGACGCGCAAGCGATTATCGACTTCACAACGCCTGCCGCGACCGTGGCACATGCCGAGCTCGCCGCGCAGGCGTGTGCGGTACATGTGATTGGGACAACCGGAATGGCCGATGCGGATCTTGAGAAAATTGCCGCAGCCGCGCGCCACGCTCCGATTGTTCGAGCCGGCAATATGAGCCTCGGCGTGAACCTTTTGACCAAACTCACCCGGATGGTGGCTGAGGCGCTGGACGAGGACTTCGACATCGAAGTGGTCGAAGCCCATCACCGCTACAAGGTTGATGCCCCGTCCGGGACAGCTTTGATGCTGGGCGAGGCCGCAGCTGAGGGGCGCGGTGTCTCCCTAAAAGATGTGCGCGACAGCGGGCGTGACGGCATTACCGGCGCACGCAAAACCGGCGATATCGGCTTCACGGCCATTCGGGGTGGCGATGTCGTGGGCGAGCATGACGTGATCTTTGCTGCCGACGGCGAGCGTATTGTATTGCGCCACCTGGCAACAGATCGCGCCATTTTTGCGCGCGGAGCCGTCAAAGCTGCGCTGTGGGGGCAAGGCAAAGGGCCGGGCGAGTATGATATGATGGATGTGCTTGGCCTTTAATTGGCGGAAAAATGTAAAATTTTCACACAGAATTAAACCAAACCGAGTTAGGCCGCGTATAAATCTCAAAACTGCGGAGGCAAAAATGCGTAAAACTACGTCTATTGGCTTGCTTGTCGCCTTTTTGTTGGCGCCACTTTCAGCCTACGCTTTTGAAAAAATCGATACCAAAGACAAGTTTCTGTCGCTTGTAGAAGGCAAGACATTGCGTCTGACCGGTATCAAGGTTCAGGTCACGCCATCGGGCGAAATTACAGGCCGTGCGTTTGGGCGCGGGGTGAAAGGGGCCTGGAACTGGCAGAACGGATATTTCTGCCGCTCGCTTTACTGGGGGAACAGGGACCTTGGTCAGAATTGCCAGGAAGTTCGCGCAGAAGGGTCGAAGGTCCGCTTTACCTCCGACCGTGGCGAAGGTCAGTACGCGGTGCTGAACATCCGCTAGCCGCGCTCAGAAATCGACCGCGATACCCTTTTTCTCCCAATCGCCATATCTGACAGGCTCTGGCCCATCACGTCCGCCTAGCTCGGTTGGAAGCTCCAACTCTTTCGCTTTTTTCCGCCGTTCTTCGGCCTCGGCCAAAGCACGTTTCGCAGCGTCTGGTAAGTCTTGCTCTGGTTTCTCACTCATACCTGCTGATATACGCCCCCTCGCGAAGGAGACAAGTCATGCACGACAAGGCGCATCGATCTGGGGGCACAAGCAAAAGCGGTTTTGCGGCGCGCAAAGGGGCGGTGGCGCTTTTGAATGGCGTGCTCAAGGACCACATGCAGTTGTCTGATCTGACGCGAGCGGATGGTCCGTTGATGGCCCTTGTCTCGGATGACAAGGCACGTGCGCAGCGGCTCGCTTTGACGACGTTGCGCCATCTCGGCCGCGCTGATGCTTTGCTGGCGACCTATGTCGAAAAGCTGCCGCCGATGCAGGTGCTCAATGTTCTGCGCCTCGCGGTCACCGAACTGTTGGTCGAGGGGGAGGCCGCACATGGCGTCGTAGATGTCAGCGTGTCGCTCATTCGTGCGCAACGACAATCGCGGAAGATGGCGGGAATGGCCAATGCGGTTCTGCGCCGGATCGCAGCAGAGGGGCATGACGCCTGGAAGTCGCTTCCCGTGCCGAGCCTACCCGGATGGCTGCGCCGCCGCATTGTGCATATATACGACGAAGCGACCGTTCAGCAGATCGAAGCCGCCCATCTCAAAGGTGCGCCATTGGATCTGACGCCCAAAATCGCCACGCAGGCGGGTGAAATTGCCGAGGCCCTTGGCGGCAAAGTGATGCCGACGGGCAGTATTCGCTTGACGCAATCCGGTCAGGTCTCGGCCTTGCTCGGCTATGATAGCGGCGATTGGTGGGTGCAGGACGCGGGTGCCGCGGTTGCCGTCACGCTTTTGGATCCGCAGCCCGGCGAGCAGATTCTTGATCTGTGCGCTGCGCCTGGCGGAAAGACTATGCAGCTTGCCGCAAGCGGGGCGCAGGTCACAGCGCTTGATATTAGTGGCCCGCGCATGGGTCGCATAAAGGAAAATCTGACACGTACCGGGCTGGAGGCGACCTGCGTGGTGGCAGACGCGCTACATTGGGACGCACCGCATAGCTTTGATGCGATCCTACTCGATGCGCCATGCTCGGCAACTGGCACGATCCGCCGCCACCCAGATTTGCCTTTCGCCAAGAACGGCAAAGAGCTGCATGCCTTGTTTGAGTTGCAGGCCGCGATGATTGACCGTGCCGTAGCGCTGCTCAAGCCCGGCGGGCGATTGGTCTTCTGTACCTGCTCATTGTTGACGGAAGAGGGCGAACGCCAAGCCAAAACCGCGATTGAACGGCATGGTCTGGAAGAGGTTAAACCCGATTTCGCCCAGCTTGGCGTGCCGCAGGATTGGGCGCGTGAAGCAGGTGGCTTGCGGCTGCGGCCCGACTACTGGGCGGAGTGTGGCGGAATAGACGGCTTCTTCATGATTTCCCTGAGAAAGCCCGGCTGACCGGGTGACAGCTGCCTGCGCCTCGCGTTAATTTCTATGCAATTGAGGTTGATCGGCACCCTATGGCCCTAGGCGCTTTCAAAAAACAAACGCCTGAGCGCGCGCCCCTTTTGGCGCGGGTTCAATCGCGTCTGCGCGGCGGGCCTGAGCCTGTTAAAGGCTTCGCGCACCAACCCGAGCCCCTCATGCGCGGGTCTTATGCCAAAGGGTGCCAGTTGATTGCCGGAAACTTTCGGTTCGCTGGCCATCTGGTCGAGGCGCCCGGAGCTAGTATTTGGGGCCTCACTGCGCCAGATGCGCTGTTTTCCGAGGTCATACATGGCTGCGAATGGTTGGACGATCTGGCTGCTGTTGGCGATGGGGTGTCACGCAAGCTTGCGCAGGCTTGGGTTCATGATTGGATCACGCGTTATGGCGCGGGCTCAGGTGTGCCTTGGCGGTCGGATGTCATCGGACGCAGGCTGATCCGTTGGGTCAGCCACGCAATTTTTCTGATGAATGGTCAAAGTTCAGATCAGAATAAGCGCTTCTTCGCGTCCCTGTCGGTGCAGGCGAAGTACTTAGGTCGGAACTGGGCCGCAACGCCTCCCGGGCAGGCGCGGTTTGAGACATTGACGGGGCTGCTTTACGCGGGGATTAGTCTAGATGGCCTCGCAGACACTGTGTTGCCGGTCTCGCAAGCTTTGGCGCGTGAGTGCGACAGCGAGATTGATGCGGGCGGTGGTTTGTCGACGCGCAGTCCCGAAGAGCTTTTGGAGGTTTTCACCTTACTTAGCTGGGCGGCGCGCGCTGTAAGCGACGCGGGCCACACGGTGCAACCCGGTCATAGCGCAGCTTTGGAGCGGATGGCGCCCACGCTGCGGATGTTGCGCCATACTGATGGTGGGCTTGCGCGGTTTCACGGCGGTGGTCGCGGAGCGGAGGGCCGCCTTGACCAGATTTTGGAAAGTTACCCTGCAGCGTTGCCTGAAGCATCTGGCCAGCATATGGGGTTTGCACGGTTAGAGCATAGATCAAGCAGTGTGATCGTTGATGCAAGTGCGCCGCCTTCGGGTCGAAGCAGCTTGCAAGCTCATGCCAGCTGTTTGGCGTTTGAGCTGACCTCTGCCCGAAGCCCGATCATTGTGAATTGCGGCTCGGGGACACAGCTTGGACCGGACTGGCGCCGTGCGGGCCGGGCAACGCCCTCTCACTCCACGCTTTGCATCGACGGCGTGTCTTCCGCTCGTCTTAAATCCGGCGCAGAGGGCGAGCAGCTTGTCGGTGGCCCGCGCCGCGTGACCGCAAAGCTTGACGTGACAGGCGACAAGAGCCAGCTTTTTGCCAGCCATGACGCCTACCTGAAAAATTACGGTCTTACGCATGTGCGCAAGCTTGAGCTCGACAGCACAGGCGCTGTGCTGAGCGGGGAAGATACGCTCGGCTCGCTTGATGAAAAGGCGCGTGCCCGGTTTGAGGCCCATATGGATCAGAACGCGTTGTCGGGCGTCGGCTTCTCGATCCGTTTTCACCTGCACCCCGATATCGACCCGTCGCTCGACATGGGCGGTACAGCTATCTCACTTACCTTGAAAAACCGCGAAGTTTGGGTGTTTCGTAGCGCAGGTGCCGTGGATATGCGGCTTAATCGGAGCGTTTTTCTTGAAAAAGACCGATTAAAACCGCGTCCGAGCCAACAGATCGTTTTATCTTCGCGGGTGATGGAGTATGGGGCGCGTGTCAGCTGGGTTTTGGTTAAGGCGCAAGAGGCTCCTTTGGGTCGTTTCGTGCTAACCTGACAGGCCCGCGCTGGCATCGGACCTGACGACATAGACCCCGATGATAGGACAGACATGACTGATCTCGCGCCACTGCGCCGCGCCCTGCTTTCCGTATCCGACAAAACCGGCCTGATTGAGCTCGCCACTGCTCTCAACGCGCGCGGTGTCGAGCTGCTCTCAACAGGTGGCTCCGCCGCTGCGATCCGGGCGGCTGGCCTGCCCGTGCGCGACGTCGCCGAGGTGACGGGGTTCCCGGAGATGATGGATGGCCGCGTGAAGACACTGCACCCGATGGTGCATGGCGGGTTGCTGGCCCTGCGCGACGATGACGGTCACGTTGCTGCGATGGAAGAGCACGGCATTGGCGCGATCGACCTGCTGGTCGTGAACCTCTACCCGTTCGAGGAAACGGTCGACAAAGGCGCCGACTACGACACCTGCATCGAGAATATTGATATTGGTGGGCCTGCGATGATCCGCGCTGCTTCCAAAAACCATCGCTTTGTCAGTGTCGTCACGGATGTCGAGGACTATGAGGCCCTGCTATCCGAGCTTGATGCCAATGACGGACAAACGACGTATTCTTTCCGGCAACGCCTCGCTTTGACGGCCTATTCGCGAACTGCGGCCTATGACGCAGCCGTGTCGGCCTGGATGGCGGAGGCTCTGGGGGAGGTGCCCCGTCGCCGCGCCGTTGCGGGCAAGCTCGCACAGTCTTTGCGTTACGGCGAAAACCCGCATCAGGCGGCGGCCTTCTATACTGATGGCAGCGCGCGGCCTGGCGTTGCGACCGCGACCCAACATCAGGGCAAAGAGCTGTCTTACAACAATATCAACGACACCGACGCCGCATTTGAGCTGGTCGCTGAGTTTGATCCCGCAGACGGACCAGCCGTTGCAATCATCAAACATGCCAACCCTTGTGGCGTGGCAAGCGGGGCCACCTTGGCCGAGGCCTACGAGAAGGCCTTCCAGTGCGACCAAACCTCAGCTTTTGGCGGGATCATTGCACTCAACCAGCCGTTGGATGGCGCCACCGCAGAAGCGATCAGCGGCATTTTCACGGAAGTGGTTATTGCGCCGGGCGCCGACGCCGATGCGCTTGAAGTGTTCTCTAAGAAAAAGAACTTGCGCCTTCTCACAACGGATGGCTTGCCAGATATTCGCAAAGGCGGGTTGGCCTATAAGCAGGTCTCGGGCGGGATGCTGGTGCAGGATAAAGATGTCGGCCATATCGCCGCGTCCGACCTCAAAGTGGTGACCAAGCGTGCGCCTTCTGAGCAAGAAATCAAAGACATGCTTTTTGCTTGGACCGTAGCCAAACATGTCAAATCCAACGCGATCGTCTACGCCAAGGATGGCGCGACTGTTGGGGTTGGCGCTGGGCAGATGAGCCGGGTCGACTCGACTCGCATTGCCGCGCGCAAAGCACAAGACATGGCAGATGTTTTGGGTCTTGAACAAAGCCCTACGATCGGATCGGTCGTCTCGTCCGACGCGTTCTTCCCATTCGCCGATGGCTTAATCACGGCGGCAGAAGCTGGGGCCACTGCTCTTATTCAACCCGGCGGTTCCATGCGCGATGACGAAGTGATCGCGGCCGCGGATGAGCTTGGCCTTGCGATGGTCTTCACCGGCATGCGGCACTTCCGGCACTGACATGCGCTACATTGGTCTCGCCTTTCTGTTTGCATTCCTGACGGACCAGCTGTCCAAGCTGTGGGTGATGTTTGGATTGGACATGCAGGTGGGCGAGCGCCTTGATATCCTGCCGCCATTGCTGGTTTTCAAATTCGGCTGGAATGACGGGATCAATTTTGGCCTGTTTGGTGGCAATCCTGATGGGGCGCGGTGGGTCTTGATCGCACTGGCGCTTGTCATTTCCGCCGCGCTTTTGTGGTGGGCGCGCAAGAGTATCACTCGGCCTATAGCGCTGATTGGTGTGGGTCTCATTGTTGGCGGCGCCTTGGCCAACGCGCTCGATCGGGTGCTTTACGGGGCTGTTGCGGATTTTCTGAATATGTCTTGCTGCGGGATCAACAACCCATTCATTTTCAACATCGCGGACATCTGGATCTTCGCTGGAGCCTTCGCCATAGTTATCTTTGATGAGAAAAAAGACGGCGCAAACACCGCGTGACGGGGATGCGCAAATCGTCTAGGAAGTTTCGTGAACGGGTGCAGGAGGCAGGCAATGGGATCAAAAGGCAAAATCCTGATCGGGATGGTGCTGGTCGCTTTGACCCTGTCCGCATGCAGCCGTAACCGCGAGCCGCAATTGTTGAACATTAAGTCCAACACAGACGGCCCGGATGAATTCGCCATTCTTCCCAACAAACCTTTGGTGCAGCCTGAGGACTACGCGGCATTGCCTCAGCCCACACCGGGCGGCGCGAACCGCGCCGATGCGAACCCGCTGGCGGATGCGACGCTGGCGCTTGGGGGCGACCCAAATGGTGGCATTAGAGACGGCGGTTTGGTCAACTACGCGTCCCGTTATGGCGTGACACCCGGCATTCGTGAGCAACTCGCCAAGGAAGACCTGCAGTTCCGCCGTGACAATGACGGTCGGGTTTTGGAGCGGCTGTTTAACGTGAACGTCTATTTCGAGGCCTACGAGTCCCAGTCACTGGATCAATACGGTGAGTTGGAGCGCCTGCGCCGACTTGGCGTCAGAACCGTCTCCGCCCCACCGGAAGGCGTCGAAACCCCTCAGTAACGCTGTCGCGTTATCACGAGCGCGTTGGTGGCGTTGAAACATTCTCTTTCAGCGCCATACTTACACACAAGCTTTCGCTTCGACATGATACAACAAGGACGTTCCATGCTGAGCAGATTCCTGACGACTTTCGCCATGCTTCTGGCCCTACCGGCCGCAGCTGCTGAAAACATCACCACCTTCACCTTGGACAACGGACTTGAGGCCGTCGTGATCGAGGATCACCGCGCCCCCGTCGTCGTTCACATGCTTTGGTACAAGGTGGGCGCCGCTGATGAGCCGCCGGGCGCCTCTGGCGTGGCGCATTTTCTGGAACATCTGATGTTTAAGGGCACGGACAAGCTGGAGGCGGGTGAATTCTCCGACGTCGTTCAGGCCAATGGTGGAACGGATAACGCGTTCACCTCGCAAGACTACACCGGCTATTTCCAACGCGTTGCCGCCGACCGGTTGGGTCTGATGATGGAGATGGAAGCCAACCGCATGCGCAACCTTCGGCTTACAGAGACAGATATCGTGACCGAACGTGACGTGATCCTGGAAGAACGCGCGCAACGGACTGATAGCGATCCGGGCGCGCTATTTGGCGAGCAACGCAGCGCCGCGCAATTCATGAGCCACCCCTATGGCATCCCCATCATTGGCTGGCGTCATGAAATGGAGCAGCTCGATATGGAGGATGTCATGTCCTTCTACCGCGAATTCTACGCCCCGAATGCCGCCGTGCTGGTTGTCGCGGGTGACGTTGATCCGGCTGAGGTGCAAGCCTTGGCGGAACAGCATTATGGGCCACTAGAGCCTACACCGGGCCTTGAGGCGCGCGAACGCCCGCAAGAGCCGCCGCAACTGGTCGAGCGGCGCTTGGTCTTTGAGGACGAGCGCGCTTCACAACCCTACGTGGTGCGCACTTACCTTGCACCTGAGCGCGACAGTGGTGATCAGGAAACAGCCGCCGCCCTTGCGCTTTTGGCAGATGTTTTGGGCGGGAGCTCAGCCACTTCGGTCATGGGACAGGCGTTAGAGCTGGAAAATCCGAAGGCGGTTTACACCTCGGCGTTCTATCGCGGCCTGAATTATGACGACACGACATTCGGTTTGGTCATTGTGCCAACTCCCGATGTCAGCTTGCAGGAAGCCGAAGACGCTATGGACGCGGTGGTTGCTCAATTCATTGAAGATGGCGTTGATGCGGAGCAGTTGGAGCGGATCAAGGCCCAAATCCACGCATCCGAGGTCTATGCCCAAGACGATGTCGGCGGGCTCGCGCGGCGCTACGGCACAGCGCTGACGTCTGGCCTCACCGTCGAGGACGTGAAGGCCTGGCCCGACATTCTGCAAGCGGTGACCGAAGAAGACATCATTGCCGCTGCGAAGATGATCTTTGACCGCGATAAGGCAGTGACCGGCTGGTTCCGCAAACCCGTTGAAACTGTGGAGGTGACTCAATGATCCGTTTCGTCTTTGTAGCCGCAGCATTGGTTTTAGCGGCGCTTCCTGCGCGAGCGATTGACATCAAGGAGGTCACATCGCCCGGCGGCATCACTGCTTGGTTGGTGGAAGAGCATTCGATCCCATTCACGGCCTTGGAAATCCGCTTCAAAGGTGGCGCATCGCTAGATCGTGACGGCAAACGTGGGGCTATAAACCTTATGACTGGCCTGCTGGACGAAGGTGCAGGCGATCTTGACGCAACGGGTTTTGCCGCGGCGCGTGAAGCCTTAGCTGCAAGCTACGGGTTCGACGTTCGGGACGACTCCTTCTCTGTGTCCGCTCAATTTCTAACGGGAAATCGCGAAGAAGCGGTCGCACTTTTGAAACTTGCCTTGAACGAGCCACGCTTTGATCAATCCTCAATCGATCGAGTTCGCTCACAAATCGTGTCGATCATCGGCTCTGACGCGAAGGATCCGAATGAGATTGCGAGCGACACCGCCGCGCGGCTGCATTGGGGGGACCATCCCTATGGCTCCAACAGCAATGGCACGATTGAGAGTGTGACAGCACTGACCCGCGACGATGTCGTGAATGCCTACAAAGACGTTTTGGCACGTGACCGGCTGTATGTGGGCGCGGTTGGTGACATTACGGCAGAAGAGCTTGGCGCGATCCTTGATGACCTTCTGGGCGGTTTGCCAGAAGTGGGTGCGCCGATGCCGGAGCAGGCCGAATACCTACAAACGGGCGGTATCACGGTTGTGCCTTTCAACACGCCACAATCCGTGGCTCTGTTTGGCCATGAGGGGATCGAACGGCATGATCCTGACTTCTTCCCGGCCTTCGTGATGAACCAGATCATGGGCGCGGGCGGCTTTGGCTCCCGTCTGATGCAGGAGGTGCGCGAAAAGCGCGGGCTGACATATGGGATCGGCTCCTACCTCGTTCCAAAGGATTACGGCTACCTGTATTTGGGTCAGTTCGCGTCCTCCAATGACCGCATTGCCGAAGCGATTGATGTTGTGAAAGGCGAATGGGCGCGGCTGGCCGAGGAAGGCGTGACCGAGGAGGAGCTTGCCGACGCGCAGCGCTACCTAACAGGCGCCTACCCGCTGCGCTTTGATGGCAACGCACAGATCGCAGGCATTCTTGCTGGCATGCAGATGGACGACTTGCCGATTGACTACGCGGATACCCGCAACGATCGGGTAAATGCCGTGACAGTTGATGACATTAAGCGAGTGGCCGAACGTTTGCTGCGGCCTCAGGATCTTCACTTTGTGGTCGTCGGTCAGCCGGAAGGGTTGGAAAGCACCAACTGATCTGAGATAGCCGAATCGTAGGCGTTTATGCTAAACCTTGGGGCATGAACGCCCAAGACCCCAATATAAGCCAAAATCTGCCTGCAATCAGGCAGCTGGACGAGGTTGCAGTAAACCGCATCGCTGCCGGGGAGGTGGTTGAGCGCCCTGCTTCCGCGGTCAAAGAGCTGATTGAGAATGCTCTTGATGCAGGCGCGACGCGCATTGAGCTTGCCATCAAGGATGGTGGCAAGACGCTCATCCGGGTCACAGATAACGGTCACGGTATGGGCGCAGCTGATCTGCCCATGGCGCTCTCTCGACACGCGACCTCCAAGATCGACGGCTCCGATCTGCTGAACATCCACACCTTCGGGTTTCGGGGTGAGGCGCTGCCGTCATTGGGCGCGGTTGGCAGGCTCACGATCAACTCACGTGCGGAGGGGTCCGACAGCGCTTACACAATCGCGGTCAGTGGTGGCACACAGGAAAGCGTCCGCCCCGCTGCCTTGGCATCTGGCACAGTCGTCGAGCTACGCGACTTGTTCTATGCGACGCCTGCGCGTCTCAAATTCCTGCGCACAGACCGGGCGGAGACGCAGGCGATCAGCGATGTGGTGAAGCGGCTGGCCATGGCGGAGCCTTACGTGGGCTTCACGATCCGCGATATTTCCAATGAGGATCAAGGGCGGGTTAGTTTCCGCGCCGACCCACAAACGGGCGATCTGTTTGAAGCCATGGGCGCAAGGCTGCGTCAGATACTGGGCACGGATTTCGCTGAGAATGCCCTGCAGATCGACGCGGAGCGGGAGGGGATTACCCTGACCGGTTTCGCTTCCCTTCCGACCTATTCGCGGGGCGCGGCAACCGCGCAATATCTATTCGTCAATGGCCGCCCTGTAAGAGACAAGCTTCTGATCGGTGCGCTGCGCGGCGCCTATTCGGATTTCTTGTCGCGTGACCGGCACCCTGCCGTGGCGCTCTTCCTCGAATGCGACCCACAAAAAGTCGATGTGAACGTGCATCCAGCCAAAGCAGAGGTCCGTTTCCGCGATCCGGGCGTCGCGCGTGGTTTGATCGTCTCAGCCTTGAAACACGCGCTTGCGGAGGCGGGGCATCGCGCCTCCAGCACGGTTGCCGATGCGACACTTGGCGCTTTTCGGCCGGAGCCCGTTGGTCGGGTCTATCAGATGGACATGCCGTCACAGCAAGCGCTTCGCGGCAGTTATCAAGCGCAAGCGCCTGGTTTTTTGGAGGCGCCAGCGCCATTCGCACCCGCTACCGCGCGCGTCGAAGAGGTTGTCGAAACGGAGCTGCCACAAGACACGCCTTTGGGCGCTGCCCGCGCGCAGGTCCATGAGAATTACATCATCGCGCAGACCGCCGATGGAATGGTGATCGTCGATCAGCACGCGGCCCACGAGCGTTTGGTCTACGAAAAGCTCAAACGCCAGATGGCCGAAAGCGGTGTTGCGGCGCAAGCGCTGCTTATTCCTGAGATTGTCGACCTGTCCGAAGGGGACGCAGCTTTGCTCATGGAATACGCGGGCCAGCTTGCGCAGTTCGGGCTAACAATTGAGCCCTTTGGCAAAGGCTCAATTGCGGTACGGGAGACCCCCGCAATCCTGGGTGTCATCAATGCCGAAGCCATGCTGCGCGATATCCTTGATGAGATCGCGGATTTGGGTGACACGCAAACCTTGGCAGACAAGATCGAGGCGGTGCTGAGCCGGGTTGCCTGCCACGGGTCGATCCGGTCTGGCCGGGTCATGCGTGCAGATGAGATGAACGCGCTTTTGCGCGAAATGGAAGCCACGCCGCATTCAGGCCAATGCAACCATGGCCGCCCAACCTATGTCGAGCTGAAGCTCGCCGATATTGAAAAACTGTTTGGCCGCACATGATCCAGATTGGTGGGATGAGTTTTGATCTGAGCGATCCGGTGGTGATCGCGGCGCTCTGTGGGGCTGCTTTGCTACTGCTGATCGTTTTGCTGTTGATCTTTTCGCTGCGTGCTGCTGACCGGTCTGCCAGAGCGGCTGAGCCTTTGGCGGGGCAGGTGCATCAGCTTGCGCAAGTGGTTCAGGGCCTCAGCAACGGTCAAGCGCAACTCAGTGGTGGGCTCGACTCCGTTTCCAAATCCCAAGCCATGACCTTGCAAGCGATGGAGGTGCGCATGGCGGAGGTGCAGCATCAAATGTCAGAGCGCCTGCACGAAAGCGCGATGAAAACCGCGCGGTCCATGTCGGATTTGCAGGAGCGGATGAACGACACGCTGCATGGCTCATCTGAGAAGACGACCAAATCGCTCACCCAGTTGCAGGAGCGGCTGGCCACGATCGACAAAGCGCAGACCAATATCGAGAAACTGTCCGGCGACGTCCTTTCGCTTCAGGACATTCTATCGAACAAGCAAACGCGCGGGGCCTTCGGGGAAATTCAACTTAACGACATTGTCTCAAAGGCTTTGCCTGCGGATAGCTACTCGTTCCAGACTACGCTTTCGAACAATAAGCGGGCCGACTGCCTGATCAAATTGCCGAACCCACCCGGTCCGATTGTGATCGACGCCAAGTTCCCGCTTGAGGCCTATGAGGCGCTGGTTTCTGCCGAAACGAAGGAGGCGCAGGCGCGCGCTTTGACGGCTTTGGGGCAAGCGGTGCGCGTACATATCAAGAAGATCGCAGAAAGTTATTTGATCGAAGGCGAAACCGCCGACGGGGCTTTGATGTTCATGCCCTCCGAGGCGGTTTACGCTGAGCTACACGCCAAGTTGCCGAATATCATTCGGGAAGGCTTTGCTGCGCGCGTTTGGATCGTTTCGCCCACAACCTGTATGGCCACGCTGAACACCATGCGCGCGATTTTGAAAGATGCCCGGATGCGCGAGCAAACGGGCGAAATCCGCAAGGCTCTGAAACAGCTGCACCGCGACGTCGAGATCATCGGCGAAAAGGCGGGCAAGCTGGAGACCCATTTGCGCCAAGCGGGCGACGACGTCGCTGGCGTCATCACAGCGGCGACGCGCGCAGGGAAACGTGCCGACCGTCTCGACAACTTTGATTTCGAGGAGCTGGCGCCAGAGGCGGACACGAATGTCGTACCGCTAGGTAAGGTTCAGGAATAAAAAAAGGCCGCCCCGACGGCGACCTTTTGCTTCCATGAATGGACAGCTAAATGCGCGCGAACTTCTGCGCGATACGCGCGATCATCCCGTCAAATTTGAGCGGTGCGTCGGTTGCGGCCAGGCAAATGCAAGGCTCGCCTTCTTCGGCCACCGGTGTGTGATGGTCCGCCTCAGTGGCGATTTCGATATCGCCGCGCGCGAAGCGGTCATCTTCATCCTTGAACGCGCCCTGCAAAACGAGGGTCAGCTCAGTCCCGCGATGCCCATGGTCGGGCATCTGTGCGCCGCCGGGAATATAGAGTAGACGAGCAGAGGCCGAGCGGGATGTTGGCAAAATCGCCTGCTTGACGCCCATACCGACAGATCGCCATTTCACGCTGTCCAAATCGCCGCCGATATAATCGCGAAGCGCATCGGGGAAGATGTCAGATTTCGGCGCAGCGGGCTCGGCGCGAAACTCTGTGCCGCCCGCATCAATAATGTCAAAGACGTCGGACAGGGTTGAAGACATATCGGTCGTCCCGACATCCTCCAACACTGCGCCGCCGACAGCCTCATACGCGCCAAGGCGCGCACGGCATTCGTCACAAATGGAAATATGCGTGGCAACAACAAGGTTGAAGGCCTCTGGCAGGGTGCCTGCCGCATATCCCATCAATAGCTCGTCACTCAGGTGATGTTTAATCTGGCTCATATCGCTGGTCATTTCATTGCATGCCTCAGGCGCTCCAGCGCCACGCGAATTCTGGATTTGATCGTGCCCAAGGGCAGACCCGTTTCGGCGGCAATCTCGGAATGGGTGAGATCGCCAAAATAGGCTTTTTGAATAAGCTCGCGTTGTTTTTCAGGCAGCTCGGCAATCGCGGCTACGAGTTGCTCACTTTCCTGCTGCAGGCCGATCACCTCGGACGGTTCCGGCTCGGCCTCAGGCCCCCATGTCAGTTCATCAGGCTCCGGACGACGCTCTTTTCTGAGCAAATCGATCCGCCGGTTGCGTGCGATGGTGAAAATCCACGTCGAGACTGATGCTCGGGCAGGGTCAAACATATGCGCCTTGCGCCACAGCGTGACCATCACGTCCTGCGCGCATTCTTCGGCCATTGATATGTTCGATCCTGACTTCATCAGAAACGCTTTCACCCTTGGTCCAAAATGGGCAAACAACTCGGCGAAGGCCTCCCGGTCCTGGGAGGTTTTGATCCGCGCCATGCAGTCAACCCATCTGTTTTCATCGCTCATGTTGGATGATGCCGATCGCTTTGTTTTGGCCGCACTCGCGGGCGGCACAGGACGCGCCGCTTTAGCGATTATAGGCGTCTGGGCCGGGGCCTCAACGGTCTCGATCTCATTCAACATGCATTAATTACGCAGCAAAGGTTAATCCGGATCACATTATTCGTTTTAATCCAGCGCCGATCTGTGACCGTATGACTTACAACGAAAAATTCCGTGCTGGAGACCTGAATGCCATTTGAAAACTCGCCCGTTGCCCCGCGACGTATCGCTATCATCGGGGGCGGCATCTCCGGCATGGGTGCAGCCCATAGGCTGTCGCAGAACTACCACGTCACCCTGTTCGAGGCAGAGCGGCGCCTTGGTGGCCACGCCCGCACCGTGATGGCCGGGAAAAGTGGGGAACAGCCCGTTGATACAGGGTTCATCGTCTACAATGAGGTGAACTACCCCAATCTGGTAAAGCTCTTTGATGAGCTGAACGTACCGACCGTCGACAGCGATATGAGCTTTGGTGTGTCAATTGCTGGCGGCAAGATTGAGTATGCGCTTCACAGCATCGACGCGATCTTTGCACAGCGTAAGAATGTGGCCGACCCGCGCTTCTTGCGCATGCTGCGCGACGTTTTGCGCTTCAACGCCCGCGCGGCAGAGCTTCCCAAAGACAGCGAGCAGAGCATCGGCGATTTTCTTGCGGAGATGCGCACCGGCAAATGGTTCCGCGACCATTACCTGCTTCCGCTGACGGGCGCGATTTGGTCGACGCCTTTGGAACGGATGATGGAATTCCCGGCGCAGGCGCTTATCCGTTTTATGAAGAACCACGGTCTCACCGGGTATCATGATCAGCATCAATGGCGCACAGTTCAAGGCGGCTCGATCCAATATGTGACGCGTCTGCAGCAACGTCTGTCAGATAGCGGCGTTGATATTCGTCTGGGCGCGCCGATCAAATCTGTGACGCGCGATGCATTTGGAGCTCATGTGACGCCTGTTGGCGGCGAGGCGGAGCAGTTTGACGAGGTGATCTTCGCCACACATTCGGATCAGGCGCTTGCGCTTCTGGCCGATGCCTCGCCGGCGGAGGCGCATTCCCTCGGCGCGGTGCGGTATCAGCCTAACACCGCGGTTTTGCATGCCGATGCGTCCCTTATGCCGAAGCGTCGCAAGGTTTGGGCGAGCTGGACCTATTGCGAGGATGCAATTGGCGCGCGCGACGAGATTGATCTGACTTATTGGATGAACTCGCTGCAACCGATCCCGAAAGACGATCCGATGTTTGTGACGCTCAACTCAACCCGAACAATCCGGGATGAGCTGATTTACGACACCAACACCTTCATGCACCCGGTCTTCGAGCTGGGCGCTTTGAAAGCGCAGCAAGATATATCGGTGACCAATGGGACCAATCGGACATGGTTCTGCGGCGCCTGGATGAAGAACGGTTTCCATGAGGACGGTTTGTCCAGCGCGATTGACGTGGCCGAGGCGATCATTGCCGCCGATGTTGGTATGGCGGCAGCTTGAACAGAATCGACCATATCGCCGGGACCACGTTCCACGGGCGCAAGGGCGGGATCGAGAACGCGTTCAGCTATGGCGTTGATTACGTCTTGCTCTACCCTGAAAAGGATCAACCACGCCCGGCGCTTTTTGCGCGCAATGCGCGCAACCTGACCTCCCTTTGGGATCGAGACCACGGCGGTGTGCCCAAAACTGGGTCTGGCGCGGCCTGGTTTCGGGACGTCTTGGCGGCTCACGAACTGAGCGACCTAGTGGCCGAGGTGGCGCTTTTGGCGCAGCCGCGCGTTTTGGGGCATGTCTTCAATCCGGTCAGCTTTTGGCTAGGGTTCGACACCGATGGCGGCCTACGGGTGGTCGTGCCTGAGGTGTCTAACACGTACGGTGACCGCCATTCCTACCTCTGCGCGCATGAGGATAAGCGGGTTATCGAGGCCACGGACACGCTGGAAGCGCGTAAGATTTTCTACGTTTCGCCCTTCCAGCCGGTCGAAGGCGGGTATCGGTTCCGCTTTGACATTCGCGACGACAAGATCGGCATCTGGATCGATTACGACGCGGCGGGCCATGGCTTGCTTGCAACGCTAACAGGCAAACGCCAGCCGCTCACCAATATGTCGATCCTGCGCGCTTGCTTGCGGCGTCCATTCGGTTCCCGCCGGGTTTTAGGGCTCATTCATTGGCAGGCTTTGAAGCTGTGGTGGAAGGGTGCGCTGTTTCGCACGCGCCCCGAACCTCCGGCCGAGGAGGTGTCGCGATGAGCGCTGTGGCCGAAGCAAAGGCCGCAAGGCTTCCGGCATGGTCGCTTTTTGGCGCTGTTCTTTCGGCGGCAGGCCTGCCGATCTACATCTATGCGCCGAAGTTTTATGCAGACAATTTCGGCATCAGCCTTGCTTTGCTTGGCGGTGTCCTCTTCGTTTTGCGCTTGTTTGATGTGGTGCAGGATCCTGTGCTGGGTTGGGTAAGTGAGCGTTTGGGCCGGATGCGTGGGATCGCGGTTTGGGGCGCGGGCCTGCTCTTGGCGGGCTCTATGTACGGGCTTTTTGCTGTCGAGCCGCCGATAAACGCAGTCTGGTGGTTTGGCCTGATGATCACCGGGCTCTTCACAGCGTTCAGCTTTCTGACGATCAATTTCTACGCTGAAGGGGTGACCAAGGCGGGAGCGATGAATGACGGGCACACGCGGTTGGCTGCGTGGCGCGAAACCGGCGCGCTGCTTGGGGTCTGCCTCGCAGCTGTGGCACCGAGCGTGTTGGAGCCCGTTGTTGATGCGCCCTTTGCGATTTTCGCCGTTTCTTTTTGTCTCTTCGTCTTAGCCGCGCTCATCTACATGACGCCCGAATGGACGGGCGGCGGCAAGCAAGAGCCCACACCGATCCGCGAGATTCTAGGCGACGTCACCGCGAAACGCTTGCTGATCCTGGCGTTGTTTAACGCGACACCGCTCGCCGTCAGCTCGACCCTCTTCCTTTTCTATGTCGAAAGCCGCTTGGGCGCGCCGGGGTGGGAGGGGCCATTGCTGGTTCTCTTCTTCCTCGCCGCTGCGCTCTCTGCCCCATTTTGGGTGCGGCTTTCAGATCGTATTGGCCCAAAACGCGCGCTTCTGAGCGCTATGGGCCTCGCCATCGCCGCCTTTGCCTGCGTGCTCACGCTTGGCGAAGGCGATGTATGGATTTTTGCGCTGATCTGCGTGGCGTCTGGGGCCACGATCGGTGCGGACCTGACGCTTTTGCCTGCGATGTTTGCGCGGCGCATGGCGCAGGTGTCACCCAATGGCGGGCAGGGATTCGGGCTGTGGTCCCTCGTGTCGAAATTTACGCTCGCCTTTGCGGCGGCGATCTTGCTGCCGATATTGCAGCTTGCCGGGTTCACCTCCGGCGTCGCCGACAACCCCGACACAGCCCTGCAGGCTTTGACGCTGCTTTACGCGTTGGTGCCTTGCCTTCTCAAACTCGTAGCCATGGGCCTTTTGGCCCTCACCCCTTTGGAGGACTGACTTATGGACGTTCTATATTACATGCTGATCGGCGCGATTGTCGTGCTCTCGCTGGTCTTGTTGCACCAGCGCAAGATGACTTTCATTGCCCAAAACCCCGATGATTACGACAGCGCTACGCCGGAGCTGAACCTTCGAGAGCATCTCAATGGCCCGATCCTATGCGAAGGGGTCATTTACGGCCCACTTGGTCGCGTCTCCTCCCGTTTCACGGCGGATATGAATGTCACATGGGACGGCAATGTTGGCACCATGACGGAGCGGTTTACCTATGACAACGGCTCGACCCAGGATCGCTGCTGGACCCTGACACTGGGAAATGATGGCTCCGTCAAGGCGACTGCGCCCGATGTGGTTGGCGAAGGGCAGGGCGCGGCTAAGGGACCCGCGCTGCAACTGCTCTACAAAATCAAGCTGGCCGAGGATGCAGGTGGGCACGTGCTGGATGCTGTCGACTGGATGTATCTGGTCGAGAACGGCACGATCATCAACCGCAGCCAGTTCCGTAAATTCGGGATTAAGGTGGCCGAGCTCGTGGCAACGATGCGCAAAGTCGAGACCCAGCAGAAAGAGGCGGCGTGAGATCGTTCAAAGGCAAAACTTATTGGCTCGTTGGTGCCTCCGCAGGTCTTGGGGAGGCGCTGGCGCATAAGCTGGTTGATGCGGGCGCAAAGGTCATCGTATCCGCCCGAGGGGAGGATGATCTGAAGCGCGTCGTGTCCGAGCTTGGGGATGCCGCGCGCTACGTCACGATTGATGTAAGCGATGAGGCCGATGTTGCGCGCGCCGCCGAAGAAGTCGGCCAGATTGACGGCTACGTTCACCTGGCGGGCGTCTACTGGCCCATGCCTGCGCAGGAATGGGATGCGAAGCAAGTCAACGCAATGCTCGATATCAACATGACTGGGATGGCGCGTGTCCTAGGCCATATTGTCCCGCCTATGGTGGCGCGTGATGATGGGCATATCGTGATTACCTCTTCGCTGACCGGGTTCCGGGGGCTTCCCGGCTCCATCGGTTATACCGCCTCTAAGGCTGCCGCGATGAGCCTTGCGGAAAGCATGGAATGCGATTTGCGCAAAACAGGCGTCGACGTTCAGGTCGCAAACCCGGGTTTCATCAAAACGCAGCTGACCGACAAAAATAATTTCAACATGCCTTTCCTGATGCAGCCTGACGAAGCCGCTCAGATCATGTTCCACCATATGAAATTTGGCGGATTTAAACGCAGCTTTCCGACGCTGTTCAGCCTCGTGTTCCGCGGCAGCCAATTTCTGCCCGATTGGGCCTATTTCCGGATTTTCGGCAAAGCTTGATTCACATCAAGGTTTTTCCACGCAAGCAGGTAGATACTCCGAGGCATACCTTTTCAAAGGAGGATGCCAATGGAACTCTCCATTTCTAAAGTCGCCCAAGTCATTGTTTATGCGCACGAGCTCTCGCGTTTTCGCCCTGAGCTTGAGGCTTTCCTGGACTGCATGAATGAGGATGAGGCCGACGAGCTGGTCGCGATCATGTGGATCGGGCGTGGCAGCTTTGAACCTGTGGAATTTCGTGACGCAATCCTGATTGCGCAGCAAGAACGTATGACGCCGATCTCGGAATACCTGCTCGGAACGCCGCATTTCGGAGAGCATTTGGAAGCCGGGATGGAACGTCTCGGACATCCTGTCCTCGAAGAAGAGCTGCTGCTTATCGCCTAATCCGCCGCTCCTATTTGCGACATCCGTTCGCAAAGGGAAACAGGCTTGGCGCAAATCCGCGGGTCTTGGTCGCGTGTAGACGGCTGTACACAATGCAGCATTGGCATAGCTTCTCTGCGTAAGGGAGACTCTGGCCATGTCCGACACAATCAAATTCACGCTCGACGGTTCCGAGGTTGAAGCCCAAAAGGGCGAAACGATTTGGGAAGTCGCCAAGCGGGTTGGAACGACGATCCCGCATCTGTGCCACAAGGACGCGCCGGGGTATCGCAGCGACGGTAACTGCCGTGCCTGCATGGTGTCGATTGATGGCGAACGGACGCTGGCCGCGTCTTGCATCCGCGAGCCCTCTGACGGGATGGTTGTCTCCTCCCAGGGTGAGCGTGAGACCAATGCACGCCGCACCGTTATGGAAATGCTTTTGGCGGACCAGCCGGAGCGGGAGGTCGCGCGCGACAAGTCCTCCCACATGTGGGACATGGCCGAGGCGCAAGGTGTGTCTGAAAGCCGTTTTCCAAGCCTAGATCAGGAGCGTGTACCGCTTCTGGACAATTCCCACGTCGCCATGAGCGTCAACCTTGACGCCTGCATCAGCTGCGGACTTTGCGTACGCGCCTGCCGTGAAGTGCAGGTGAATGACGTGATCGGCATGGCCGGGCGTGGGCATGATGCCTATCCGGTCTTTGACATGGATGACCCTATGGGGGCCTCGACCTGCGTGGCTTGTGGTGACTGCGTGCAGGCCTGCCCGACGGGCGCATTAATGCCGTCCTCGGCAGTCGATGACAATCAGATCGGTGATCTTGAGGATTTCGACCGGGAGGTCGAAAGCGTCTGTGCCTTCTGTGGCGTCGGATGCCAAATCTCGATCAAGGTCAAAGATGACAAGATCAAATATGTCGAAGGGATCAACGGCCCGGCCAATGAGGGGCGCCTCTGTGTCAAAGGGCGGTTTGGCTATGACTATATCCACCACAGCCACCGCCTGACCAAGCCGCTGATCCGGCGCGACGACGCGCCAGCCAAAGGGCTGAACGTCGATCCTGACAATTGGCAGGAGTTCTTCCGGGAGGCGACGTGGGATGAGGCGCTGGATTTTGCGGCCAATGGTCTGAAAGGCCGGGGCCGTGAGGTCGCTGGTTTCGGCTCTGCCAAATGCACCAATGAGGAAGCGTACCTCTTCCAGAAATTCATCCGTCAGGGCTTCCAGCACAACAACGTGGATCACTGCACACGGCTTTGCCATGCCTCTTCGGTTTCCGCACTGATTGAAAACGTGGGCTCCGGCGCCGTGACCGCGACGTTCAACGAGATCGAGAACGCGGATGTCGCGATCATCATTGGGGCCAACCCGCTGGAAAACCATCCGGTCGCCGCGACCTATTTCAAGCAATTCACCAAGCGCGGCGGCAAGCTGATTGTCATGGACCCGCGCGGTCAGGGTCTAAAGCGCTTTGCGACGCATATGTTGCAGTTCAAGCCCGGCGCGGACGTTTCGATGCTGAACGCGATAATGCATGTGATAGTGGAAGAGGGGCTTTACGACCAGCAATATATCGAGGCCTTCACCGAGAATTGGGAGGCCGAAAAAGAGCATCTGAAACAGTTCCCACCAGAGAAGATGCAGGAGCTTTGCGGTATTCCGGCTGAGACCCTGCGCGCTGTGGCTCGCGATTTTGCGACTGCACAGTCTGGCATGATTTTCTGGGGCATGGGCGTCAGCCAGCACATTCACGGCACGGATAACTCCCGCTGCCTGATCTCCCTTGCGCTGATGTGTGGCCATGTGGGGCGCCCTGGCACTGGTCTGCACCCGCTGCGCGGCCAGAACAATGTGCAAGGCGCGTCTGATGCGGGGCTCATTCCTATGTTCCTGCCGGATTACCAGACGGTTACTGATGACGGGGTGCGCAGCGCCTTCACCGATGTCTGGGAGTCAGGTGATTTCAGCAATGAGAAGGGCCTGACGGTTACCGAGATCATGGATGCGGTGCACGCGGATGAGATCAAGGCGATGTATATCCTTGGCGAAAACCCAGCCATGTCTGACCCGGATGTAGAACATGCGCGCGACGCGCTGGCCAAGCTCGATCATTTGGTTGTCCAGGATATCTTTATCACAGAGACCGCGAATTATGCAGACGTGATCCTGCCAGCCTCCGCGCTGTATGAGAAATCCGGTACGGTTTCGAACACCAACCGTACCGTTCAAATGCTGCGTCCAGCAGTCGCTCCGCCCGGTGAGGCCAAAGAAGACTGGTGGATTGAGGTCGAACTGGCCAAACGATGCGGTCTGAATTGGGGCTACACCCACCCGTCCGAAGTGTTTGCTGAGATGGCAATCAATATGCGCAGCCTCGACAACATCACCTGGGAGCGTTTGGAGAAGGGCGCGGTGACCTATCCGTCGCTTGCGGCCGATGATCCCGGACAATCTGTCGTGTTTGGCGATGGCTTCCCTCGCCCGGAAGGTCGCGCGCGGTTTACCCCTGCAAGTGTGATCCCGCCCGATGATCTGCCGGATGCAGATTACCCAATGATCCTGACTACGGGACGGCAGCTTGAGCATTGGCATACAGGCTCGATGACACGCCGGGCCTCTGTTTTGGATGCGGTGGAGCCGGAGGCAAACTGCTCCCTTCACCCGTCGACTTTGCGCAGACTGGGGCTCGCACCCGGTGACTACGTGCGTCTGACGACGAAGCGCGGTAGCATTGACATTATGGCCCGCTCCGACCGCGCCGTGTCGCCCGATATGGTCTTCCTGCCCTTCGCTTTCGTCGAGGCTGCGGCAAACATTCTGACGAATCCAGCCATCGACCCGTATGGCAAAATACCGGAATTCAAGTTCTCTGCTGTGCGGGTAGAAAACCCGGCGCAGGCTGTCGCGGCCGAATAATTCTTGGGCGGCATGTTCAGCCGCCCATTATTCCTCTGACTACTGGCAAGACGATGGCCGATATCGCGCCAACGGCTGCGCCTATTGCAAGGCGCACATAGAGCGTACCTAGCTTGGGCGCAAAGAGGCTGAGTAGTCCACAAACGCAGGCGTAAAAACCAAGTGCAATAAAATCCATAGCGATGACCTAGCACGAAATTCCAGACAGGTCATCGGGCCGATTTGGAGTTATTTGAACACTTGTTCAAAAAAATCATTTGACGGATCGCGGAGTCCCGAACAGTATCGAGGCCTAGATCGGAACGAAATCCGGCAAGGTGACGTGTTTTTGGGAGGAAACTGTGGCACCACCCTCAACTGCGACAGCAGACCAACAGACTATTCCGCAGCTTCTAGCACGCAATGTGGCGCGCTACGGCGATAAGCCTGCGTATCGCGAGAAAGAATTTGGCATCTGGCAAAGCTGGACCTGGGCCGAGACCCAAGGAGAGGTCGAAGCACTCGCGCTTGGCTTGCTCAAGCTTGGGGTGAAAGAAGGCGATCATATCGCCATCATCGGGCGAAATCGTCCCTATCTCTATTGGTCCATGGTCGCGGCGCAGCATTGTGGCGCGGTGCCTGTCCCGCTTTATCAGGACGCCGTCGCCGAAGAGATCGCGTATGTGCTTGATCATTGTGCGGCACGTTTTGTGATCGCGCAGGATCAGGAGCAAGTCGACAAGGTCATTGAGGTGCAAGAGCAGCTGCCCGGGCTTGAGCATATGGTCTATCTCGACCCGCGTGGGATGCGGAAATATGATCATTCCAAGCTGACGCGATTTGATGCATTGCAAGCCGCAGGCCGAGACGCGCAAGCAGAACTCAAACCCGAGCTTGAAAGCCGTTTGGCGCGCCAAGGCGAAAACACGACTTGCGTTATGCTCTATACCTCTGGGACGACAGGGCGCCCCAAAGGCGTGGTTCTGTCGAACAGGAATGTTGTTGAGACGTCCAAAAACTCATCCGAGTTTGATGAATTACGTCCAGGCGATGAAATTCTGGCTTATCTACCGATGGCCTGGGTCGGGGACTTCATCTTTTCAATCGGACAGGCCTATTGGACGGGCTTTTGCGTCAACTGCCCGGAAAGCGCAGAGACGATGCACACGGATTTGCGCGAGATTGGCCCGACTTATTATTTTGCGCCGCCGCGGGTGTTTGAAACCCAACTGACCAACGTCATGATCCGCATGGAGGACGCTGGGCGGTTCAAGCAGTGGCTGTTTCATCATTTCATGGCGCACGCCAAGAAGGTGGGCCCCGCGATCCTAGATGGCGAGCAGGTTGGGTTTGCGGACCGACTGAAATACCGCTTGGGCGATTTGATGGTTTATGGTCCGTTAAAGAACACGCTTGGCTTCAGCCGGGTACGGGTCGGCTACACGGCGGGGGAGGCCATTGGGCCGGAGATCTTTGATTTCTACCGCTCGCTCGGGATCAATCTGAAGCAGCTATACGGCCAGACAGAGGCTTGCGTGTTTATCACCCAACAGCCCGATGGTGAGGTAAGATCTGATACAGTGGGCGTGGCCTCGCCAGGCGTTGAGCTCAAGATCGCTGATAGTGGGGAGGTGTTCTACCGCTCCCCCGGTGTTTTTGTTGAGTACTTCAAAAATGCTGAAAGCACAGCTGACACCAAGGACGGCGAAGGTTGGGTTGCGACGGGCGATGCCGGGTTTATCGAGGAAAGCTCCGGTCATTTGCGCATTATCGACCGCGCAAAAGATGTCGGCAAAACCGCAAGCGGCGACTTGTTCGCGCCGAAATACGTAGAAAATAAGCTGAAATTCTTTCCCAACATTTTGGAAGCCGTTGTCTTCGGCAATGGGCGCGATCGTTGCACCGCGTTTATCAATATCGACCTGGCGGCCGTCGGGAATTGGGCGGAGCGGAACAATATCGCCTATTCCTCTTACCAGGAGCTCGCGGGCCATGAGCGCGTGTTGAATACGATTCAGGCCCATGTGGAAGAGGTGAATGCCTCCGTCGCCGAAGACCCGATGCTGGCGGGTTGCCAAGTGCATCGCTTCATCGTGCTGCACAAGCAACTCGATGCGGATGATGGGGAGCTGACGCGCACGCAGAAAGTCCGCCGCCGTATTATTGAGGAGAAATACTCCGACCTGATTGCGGCGCTTTATGACGGTTCGCCCCGCGTCTCAACCGAGACAGAGGTGACCTATGAGGATGGGCGCAAAGGCTCGATCAAGGCCGATTTGGAAATCCGTGATGCCAAGGTTGTTGCGCCAATGAAAGTGGCTGCGGAATGATGGTACGACGCTCATCTTCGATATCGCCCCGCCCACCATCCCGAGAGGATGCACTATGAATGCTATGACCGGGAATTACACCACCGCTGATGGCCGCCAAATTGGCGATACCTTGATGGAAATGAAGAACATCACGCTGCGCTTTGGCGGGGTGGTGGCGATCAAGGATATCTCTTTCGATATTCATGAGGGCGAAATTCGCGCGATCATTGGGCCCAATGGCGCGGGTAAGTCGTCAATGCTCAATGTGATTTCGGGCTTCTATCATCCACAAGAAGGCGAGGTTTGGTTTCGTGGGGCAAAGCGACCCACGATGAAACCTTACCAGGTCGCGCAGCAGGGCATTGCGCGCACCTTCCAGAACATTGCGCTGTTTAACGGGATGAGCGTTCTGGACAACGTAATGACCGGGCGGCTGACCCACATGAAAACGGGGATGTTTGCGCAGGCCCTGTGGAAGGGAAAGGCTGAGAAGGAAGAGGTTGAGAACCGAGAGGTCGTTGAAAAGATCATCGACTTTCTTGAGATTCAGGCGATCCGCAAGACCCCTGTTGGCCGCCTGCCATACGGGTTGAAAAAACGGGTCGAGCTGGCGCGCGCCTTGGCGGCTGAGCCAAAGTTGCTGCTTCTGGACGAACCGATGGCCGGCATGAATGTCGAAGAGAAAGAAGACATGTCGCGCTTCATCCTCGATGTGAATGACGAGTTCGGAACAACCATTGCATTGATTGAGCATGATATGGGCGTGGTGATGGACCTGTCCGACCGCGTCGTGGTGATGGATTACGGCCGCAAGATCGGTGACGGCACACCAGACGAGGTACGCAACAACCAAGACGTGATCGACGCCTATCTGGGGGTCAGCCATGATTAGGGCGTTGGCTATTCTTTTGGCAACGACCGGAGCGGTGCAGGCCGGAGCCTGGGAAGAGTTTTTGTCTCGCTGTTTGCATCCTATGGAGAATGTCGCCGCCCCAGATGTTTCGGGTCTACCGACACCGGGCCCCGTTACTTTGGGCGACTTGGTGTGGATGCCAAAAATGAAGGGTCGACAATACGATTTGCCAAGTGGGAGCGGCGCTATGATTGTCGCTGACGAGCCGCAAAGCTGTATTGTTTTGCAAATCGAACCCTCCATTGAAGATGCGTTCGAAGCCGCAGAAAGCTGGGCTCAAGCGCGTCGCGATGACGGGCGCTACGAGGATCTTGCCGAAATTCAGATGGGCGTGCGCAACTTCAATATGGGCAGCACGGACTGGCGGGAGCCGCGACTCGATGTGTTCGGGGAGGCACGAGATAATGGATATTCGGCTGTTTTCTATGTGGAGGAGACCGACCTTGAGGCATAGGGCATCAATGAGCGTTTTAGGTTGGGGAGGTTGCCATGCCTGACCAACTTCTCTTTGCGATGGAAGTCACGCTGAATGGCCTTATGGCGGGCGTTTTATATGCTCTGGTGGCGTTGGGCTTCGTGCTGATTTTCAAAGCCTCTGGCATCTTCAACTACGCTCAAGGCGTGATGGCGCTGTTTGCTGCGCTGACGCTCGTGGGGATTATGGAGGGGCAGGTGCCATTTGCTCATCTGATCAACGCGATCTTTGGCACCGAAATTCACCATTTCGGATGGCATGTGCCTGCCCTGCTCGCGATCATTCTAACGATGGTTGTGATGGTGGCGCTCGCCTGGGCCGTACAGCGCTTCATCTTCCGACATCTTGTCAATCAGGAGCCGATCCTGCTGTTCATGGCGACGATTGGTTTGGCTTTTGTGCTGGAAGGTGTCGGCGACATTATGTGGGGGGCGGATATCAAGAAGCTAGATGTCGGCCTGCCGCAGGGCATCAACGAATGGATCGACATCACCACGTTTGAGGCCTTTGGCTACGGATTCTTTATCGACAACCTTGATATCTCCGCGACGATTGTTGCGATGATCCTTGTGGCCGCTTTGATTGCGTTTTCGCAATACACCAAGCAGGGCCGGGCCTTGCGGGCGGTGGCTGATGACCACCAAGCGGCGCTGTCAGTGGGGATTTCGTTGAACTTCATCTGGATCCTGGTTTGGTCGATTGCTGGTTTTGTGGCCTTGGTTGCGGGGATCATGTGGGGGGCGAAATCCGGCGTGCAGTTTTCCCTTTCGCTGATCGCCTTGAAGGCGCTGCCGGTGTTGATGCTGGGTGGTTTCACTTCGATCCCGGGTGCGATCGTAGGCGGGCTCATCATCGGGGTGGGCGAGAAGCTGTTTGAGTTTTTGATCGGACCGATGGTGGGCGGTGCCACGGAGAATTGGTTCGCCTATGTGCTGGCGCTGCTGTTCCTGGTGTTCCGGCCTCAAGGGCTGTTTGGGGAGAAGATCATTGAACGCGTATAGCTTGCGTCCGGGTGACCGCGTCTCGCTCCGCTCGACGACACCCACCCGCCCACAGACCTTCATTGGGGAGGAAGTCTGATGTTCTACCGTGAAGCCGGGGATTTCTCGACCACATACAGCCAAGATAGCCAAACCTTCCCAATCAAGTTTGACCGGTATCGATACTACGTGGTGCTGGCGATTGCCTTTGGTGTGATCCCGTTTCTTATCAATGACTACTGGGCCAACGCGGTGTTTGTGCCATTCCTGATCTACGCAATTGCGGCGATTGGGTTGAATATTCTGACGGGCTATTGTGGGCAGGTCTCGCTCGGGACTGGCGGGTTCATGGCTGTGGGGGCCTATAGTTGTTACAAGTTGATGACTGGCTTCCCCGAGATTTCCATTGTGATCCATGTGATCCTTTCGGGTGGCATTACGGCTGCGGTTGTGACCTTGTTTGGGCTGCCATCTCTAAGGATCAAGGGCTTCTACCTCGCGGTTGCGACGCTAGCGGCGCAGTTCTTCCTCGTCTGGCTCTTCAACAAAGTGTCATGGTTCTACAATTACTCGGCTTCGGGACAAATCTCGGCCCCCGAACGCTCGGTCTTCGGCATTATCGTGACGGGTCCAAATACGGAGGCTTGGGCGAAATACCTGATCTGCCTCGTCTTCGTGACGCTTTGCGCGATCATTGCGCGCAACCTGACGCGCGGGTCCATGGGGCGCAAATGGATGGCGATCCGTGACATGGATATTGCGGCTGAGATCATTGGCGTGAACCCGATGGCGGCGAAGCTGACGGCGTTTATGGTATCGGGCTTTTTTGTTGGTATCGCGGGCGCGTTGTTCTTTGCGGTCTACTTGGGGGCCGCTGAGGTGGGAGAGAGCTTCGGGATCGACAAGTCCTTCCTTGTGCTCTTCATGATCATCATTGGTGGGCTCGGGTCGATCTTCGGCTCTTTCGCGGGCGCCGCCTTTATGGTGCTGTTGCCAGTGTTTTTGAAAAACGTCTTCGTCGGCGGTCTTGGCTGGCCCACAGATTTGGCCGCCCATTTGCAATTTATCGTCTCAGGCAGCTTGATCATCATGTTCCTGATTATGGAGCCGCATGGGCTGGCGCAGCTGTGGCGGCTGGCGAAGGAGAAATTGAGATTGTGGCCGTTCCCGCATTAAGGGCGGCGCAAAAAATAGGCCGGGCCAACCCGGCAAGTCGGAAAAACCAATGGGAGGAATGAACCGATGAAACTACTCAGCATGACCGTGGCGGCTGTGATGGCTGCCAGCCCGGTGATGGCGGACCTTGTGTTCCCATCCCTGAGCTACCGGACAGGGCCCTATGCGGCCAATGGCATCCCTTTTGCGGATGGCTATGAGGACTACTTCACGCTTTTGAACGAGCGTGACGGCGGTATTGGCGGCGTTCCTGCGCGCGTTCTTGAGTGCGAAACAGGCTACAATACCGAAAAAGGCGTTGAATGCTACGAGGCCACCAAAGGTGAGGGCGCACTGGTCTATCAACCGCTGTCGACGGGCATTACCTATCAGTTGATCCCAAAGGCGACGGCTGACGGTATCCCGGTACACTCCATGGGTTATGGCCGGACTTCGGCGAAGAACGGGGCTGTATTCTCGAACATCTTCAACTACCCGGCCAACTACTGGGATGGGGCGTCTCATGCGGTAAACCACATTTTGGACGTCAATGGTGGTGATATCAGCGGCAAGAAAATCGCGCTGGTCTATCACAACTCCGCCTATGGCAAGGAGCCGATCCGCACGCTTGAAGAACTGTCCAAGAAACATGGCTATGAGTTGATGCTTCTTCCAGTGGATCACCCAGGTCAGGAGCAGAAATCGCAATGGCTGCAAGTCCGCCAGCAGCGCCCTGACTACGTTCTCATGTGGGGCTGGGGCGTTATGAACCAAGTGGCGATCCAGGAAGCGGCCAACATCCGCTATAACATGGAAAACTTCATCGGCATCTGGTGGTCCGGCTCGGAAAATGACGTGCTACCAGCTGGTGACGGCGCGGATGGCTATAAGGCGCTGACGTTCCACAATATCGGCAGCGAATACCCGCTCTATGACGATCTTCAGAAATATGTCATTGATGCGGGCAAAGCTGCTGGTGCTGGCGATCAGGTTGGCACGGTGCTTTACAACCGCGGCATGTATGCTGCGATGCTCGCGGCCGAGGCGGCAAAGACGGCGCAGAAAATTTCCGGCACCGCCGAGATCACGCCTGCGATGATGCGCGCCGGGATGGAGGCTTTGGAAATGACCGAGGCCAAAATGGCTGCTTTGGGCCTTCCGAACTTCGGACCTGAATTTTCGGTGTCTTGCGAGAACCATGGCGGCAACGGCCTGGGTGCTGTGAAGCAATGGGACGCGTCCGCAGGCGCATGGAACCTCATCACGGGCTACGAGGCCTCTGATCAGGACGTCATCGGCCCATTGGTCGAAGCGGATTCCGCAGCATTTGCTGCTGAAAGCGGCATTACGCCAGGCTGCTAAAAACTGACGCCCTGGTCCGCGATCCTGCGGGCTGGGGCCTTTGAAGACGGAGTGCTGACATGCTGGATGGTTCTGGTGAGACACAGACCAAGACCCTCTTGGAGGTCAACAATATCGAGGTGATCTACAATCACGTGATTCTCGTTCTTAAAGGCGTTTCGCTGAAGGTCGCTGAAGGCGGCATCACCGCGCTTCTGGGCGGCAACGGTGCGGGCAAGACAACAACCTTGAAGGCTGTGTCGAACCTGCTGCACTCGGAACGCGGCGAGGTAACTAAGGGCACGATTGCCTATCGTGGGGACAATACAGCGGGGCTCGACCCGGCTGATATGGTCAAGCGTGGGGTCATTCAGGTGATGGAAGGACGGCATTGCTTTGAGCACTTGACCGTCGAAGAAAACTTGATGACCGGTGCCTATACACGCCGGGACGGGCGCGGGGCAATCGCCGCTGACTTGGAGAAGGTCTACACCTACTTTCCACGTCTCAAGGAGCGGAGAACGAGCCAGGCCGGCTATACCTCTGGTGGGGAGCAACAGATGTGCGCCATCGGTCGCGCGCTTATGAGCCGGCCTGAGACGATCCTTCTCGATGAGCCATCGATGGGGCTCGCACCTCAGCTGGTAGAAGAGATTTTTCGAATCGTGAAGTCGCTCAACGAACAGGAACGAGTGTCCTTCCTGCTCGCCGAGCAGAATACAAATGTTGCACTGCGCTTTGCGCATTATGGCTACATTCTTGAATCGGGACGCGTTGTGATGGACGGCCCTGCAAACGAACTGCGCGAGAACCCTGATGTGAAGGAGTTCTACCTGGGTGTCAGTGAGGAAGGACGTAAATCGTTCCGTGACGTGCGTTCTTATCGTAGGCGGAAGCGCTGGTTGAGCTGACGGGTGCCTACCCTAGCGGCGACGAAGTTGTCTGCCGGGAAGAAGGGTACAGGGATAAATTTGAAGCAATGAAGGGGCGGCAATGCGCTATTTCGATGAGCTTGAGACGCGATCAGTCGATGAGCGCGAAGCCGACCAGTTAAGCAAACTGGATGCACTCGGCGTTGGTCTAACCGCTCTCGAGGGCTTAAAGGACCTGCCGGTTCTGCGCAAAGCCGAGCTGAGCGAAAAGCAGAACAACAAACCACCTTTTGGGGGTTTGCGTGTTGGCCGGGTTGCTCACGTATTTCAGTCACCAGGCCCCATCTATGAGCCGGGAGGAGTGATCCATGATTGGTGGCGGTTTGGCCGTTTCCTACATGCCGCAGGCATCGGAAAGGACGATACAGTTCAAAACTGTTTTGGTTACCACCTGACGCCTGCTGGCATGATGTTTGAAAATGGCGCGCGCGCGGTTGGCGCCCGTGTGCTTCCTGCGGGTACCGGCCAAACAGAGCTGCAGGTGCGCGCGGCAGCTGACATTGGATGCACTGCTTATGCAGGAACGCCCGATTATCTGAAGGTGATCCTTGAGAAAGCGGATGAGATGGGAGAGGTCCTGTCTTTCTCCAAGGCTTGTGTGTCTGGTGGTGCTCTTTTCCCGCAATTGCGGTCTGCCTATGCGGATCGGGGGATTAGCTGCCTGCAATGCTACGCGACGGCTGATCTCGGGCACATTGCCTATGAAAGCTCCGCCACGGAGGGGATGATCATTGATGAGGGCGTTATCGTAGAGATCGTAACGCCTGGAACGGGCGAGCCTGTTGCCGAGGGCGAGGTGGGTGAGGTGGTCGTCACATCTTTAAACGCAGACTACCCGCTGATCCGTTTTGGAACGGGTGACATGAGCGCCTTTATGGCAGGCCAATCACCTTGCGGCCGCACAGGCAAACGCATCAAAGGTTGGATGGGGCGCGCGGACCAAACTGCAAAGATCAAGGGTATGTTTGTGCGACCCGAACAGGTTGCGGAACTGGCGAAGCGACATAGTGAAGTATCACGCATTCGCGTTGTTGCCGGGCGTGTGAACGATAGCGACACAATGACCGTCAAGATCGAAGCGCCCGCAGGCGGAAGCTACGATGCTTCGGTGCAAGAGGTTCTGAAACTGAAAGGAACCGTCGAGATCGTCGAGCCGGGGAGTTTGCCGAAGGACGGTGTTCTGATCGAAGATACTCGCGACTACACATAGCGGTCAGGTCTCTAAATCCCTGTTCTCACGCGCTGTGATCGGATTTTCACAGCGGTGTGATCGTGTGGGCTCCGCTGCATAACAATATGTGCACTGAAGCACAAAAATTCGATAAAATGATAAAATCAGTGCGTTGAAATGGGCGCTGCGATGTCTCATATCTATCCCATGAAACGGCATACACGCCGCAACACACTGCCACTTCTAGGCAAAGAGAATTTGGAGAAAGACAATGAAAACCATCATCGCAACCGCCCTCGTTTCCCTCTCGCTGGCCGCTCCGGCTGCCGCTGAAACCGCTCAAGAGTTCTTCGCTCTGGGCAATGACAGCGCCGCTGAGCGCATCGTTGCCGTGGCATCTGTCGGCAACCCTGTCGGTGCCGCTCAAGCGCTGGCGCTGGTCAATGACAGCCCTGCTGAGAACACCGTGAACTTCGACCGCGCGCGTAGTGTAGACGTGAAAGCGGTACAGGCCTTTTTCGCACTTGGCAATGACAGCGCTGCTGAGCGTATCGTAAAATAAACCTACAGCCAGATGGACCAGTCCTTAAGGTTGATCCATCTCCAGTGGCCGGGTCTTTGACCTGGCTTGCGGGCCCTGGTGATGCGGGGCTCGCATTTTATCTCGCTGTATAAACAAAAAAAGCCGCCCCAAACTGGCGCGGCTTTTCGTAAAAAGTGAGTTTGTTCAGCCCTGACGAGCTTTGAACCGGCGTTGCGTTTTGTTGATAACGTATACGCGGCCCTTGCGGCGCACGATCCGGCAGTCCCGGTGGCGCGACTTCAGGGAGCGAAGCGAGTTCTTGACCTTCATGTCCGTTCTCCATTTCGTCCAGCGCGCTTGCGCCTTCAGTTTTGTCTTAGCACCGTCCCCTTTGGTCCGATGCGCGTAATTTCCGATGGTGGGCACTACTAGGTTCGAACTAGTGACCCCTTCGATGTCAACGAAGTGCTCTACCACTGAGCTAAGCGCCCATCTCGCTTCGAATTCCAGTATGACGAAACAACACGCCAACACACAGAACCCAAAACGTTCCGGCTCTATAGAAGGAGTCGGAATTCGGTTCAAGGGCTTTTGAAGTCGACCACGGTACACGACTCACGGCGAAATAGCCTTCGATTTTGGGCTTGAAAGCGCCCG
>JAPORH010000104.1 GCA_026710325.1 Litoreibacter sp.
GTTTTCCAGCCATTGCTGATCCTCCAAGTTACGGGACAATCTATCCCAGTTGGTGAACCACTTTCAGGGGGCTATTCCATAGCGGCCAATGAATTGCCATTCAGTGCGGACATCCTCAGAATTCAAACGAAACATGCGATGCCGAACAGGCCAGCGATTGTCCTGCCGACGGTCGAGACGGGACTTAAAAGCGAAGGAGAAAACAGATGGGCGCCGCCCTTGACGTTGTACAAGATATGGAAGCGGCCTTGGGTCGGGCAGAGACGGATATGCGCCCATGGTTTCATGAGGATTTCATTTGGGATGGAAATCGCGGCTGTGGAGTAAAGCATGGTGTCCAAGCATTCTTCGAAGCGTGGCAAAAGCCTTTTCGCGCTGCGTTTTCGGATCGCTCTTTCGTGACCGAGCGCTGGTTGGAAGACGGAAATTGGGTCGCTTGTTTCGGTCATTGCAAAGCTCTCCACACCGGAGAGTTCCTGGGGATCGCTCCAACAGAAAAGCAGGTTAAAATTCCGTATATAGACTTCTGGGAAATCCAGAAGGGTCGCATTGCATACAACAAAGTTAGCGTAGATTTTGCTGACGTGCTGGCGCAGTTGGGCAAGGACTTGTTCGCAGGAGAAGGTTGGGAGAAGTTCGACCCGCTGGGTCTCTAACAACAGACATAAGCGTATCCCGCCGTCGAAACGGACCAATTGTAGCGAGGGGAGTGTGGAGTAGGTATGGATTCGGCGCTGTTATCTAAGCCTTTCGGTAGAGGTTTTTGGGTCTAAGAGGGCTGTAGAGTTCGGCTTTGCTGGACTTTATCGCCACTCGTTTGCTTCAATCCAAGGTCCGCCTTTTTTTGTTGGATTGATGCGGACAAGGACACTGCCTGCAATTCAAGTCTTCAACAACACAGAGCCGGCACGATTACCTTGTGCAATTACGTCATGCGCTGTGGCGCAATCATTGAGGTCCAGCACCTCTGAGATACGAAGGTCGAGCGCCCCCCGTTCCAAGAGTTTCGTGAGCTTTACCACAGCCTCGTTGCGCGCTGCGCCCTGCAAAAGGTAGACTAACACCATATCTATCGTCACCGCCTTGAACATCAGGGGGTAAAACGGAAGCGTGGGCGTTATGCCCTTCTCTGATCCGAACGTCGCGATCGTGCCGCTTTCGGCGATAATGGCGGTATTTGTCTCGATATTCTTTCCGAATTCGACCTCGACAATTCGTTCAATAAGCGCACCACCTGTCGCATCGAGGATTTGCGTCTTTAGGTCTGCGTCGGAATAGTCGAAAACGTGATCAGCGCCCGCCGACCGAGCGGCTTGTATGCCGTCGTCACCACGCGCTGTAGCCAGCACATGGGCACCAGACGCCTTTGCGACCTGCACGGCCAGCCTGCCTACCGTCCCAGCGCCGCCGCTGATCAGAACGGTTTGTCCGGCGACCGACCCGCCGCCAAGCACTGCGTGGGTGGCGGTCAGGCCGGGAATACCCAGCACCGCACCTTCATGGAAGGAGGTCTTTTCAGGCAGCGTGACAGCTTGCCCTGATGGCAAGGCGATATACTCTGCCGCCGTGCCAAAAGCCCGTTGCCACTGCCCGTTCCAGATCCAGACCCGCTCGCCAACACGGCTGGAATCCACACCTTCGCCGACGGCTTCGATTACACCCGCACCATCGCTGTGGGGGACGATCGTGGGGAACGGTGGCTCTGTCACGCCGGGCCGTCCGCCCGCGCGCGCTTTCACGTCTGACGGATTGACACCCGACACCGCAAGCCGAACCAGAACTTCACCGGCATTGGGGCTTGGGGTTGGCAGGTCCTGAAGCGTAAGCACCTCCGAGGCTGGGCCAAATCGGGTATAGGTGATCGCGCGCATGGGCCGTTCCTCTTAGATTGCTTGGTGGGTGGTGTACCGCACAAACAGACATTCGATAAACGAATTTACTCAATTCATTGCATTCGATATCCAGATTTATATGCAGGACATCGACCTTGAACTACTGCGCTGCTTCGCCAGTGTCGCTGAGCTTCGCAGCTTCACCGCCGCTGGCGCACGACTTGGGCGCAGCCAGTCGGCGGTCAGCGTCCGGATCAAGAAACTGGAAGACTTATTGGGCGCGCAGCTTCTCACGCGCAACAATCAGGACGTGCAGTTGACGGAACGTGGCAAGGTGCTGTTGACAAAAGCCCGGCATATCCTTGAGGAGAGCGAACGCCTGATGTCGGAAATGCGCGGACCCTCAGTGTCCGGAAAGCTCAGGATCGGCCTGCTAGAATACATCGCGCCGCATCGGCTGCCCGAGATCATGACCGCGCTACAACGCAAGCTGCCAAGCGCGGAGGTTCAATTTCACGTTGGGCTCAGTTCCACCCTTAAGACCGCATTGACCAACGGCAATATTGACCTTGCATTGGCGTTGAACGATGACGCAAATGCGACCTCGACTGTGATTGCGGAAGACAGGCTGGTCTGGGTGGAGCATGAGGAAGCTAATCTTATAGAGACGTCTCCCGAGCTAGAGCTTTGCCTGATGGAAAGGCCCTGCATTTATCGAGAGGCCGCGTTGGAGACCCTCTCGCAAGCGGGTCTGGAGTACCGGGAAGTGATGACCGGCAACAGCGTCCAAGCCGTACGAAACGCAGTTCGTTCAGGAATGGGTGTAACCGTTCTCGGGTCCTCTAGCGTCGGGCCAGGCCTCAAAGTCGCGCGCAACTTAGAGGGCCTTGGACCGCTGCCTACCGTAAATCTGTGCCTACACGGAAACGATCCTCGCAGACCAGACGTGGCCATGCTTTTAGAAGATATCCTGCCAAGGCACCTGAATGGTTTTCAATAAATCACAATCCGGCACCAAGTGGATCCCTATGCCCATTAAACCTGAACACTAGACATACCGCGAGGTCGCGGTAATTGGCGGTGTGCGCACAAAACCGCGGCTTCACTGCAAAAGCGATGCGGCCATCTTCGCCCAATCTTCTGCAATCTGGTCGACGGGCACGTCTAGAGCATCTTTCGTGACACAATACCCCTCTAGTATGGGCATCATCGCTGCGGAGGCCCGCTTGATCTTCATCGGCTCCGTTTTGTCTCCTGCCACAAGGGCCAAGACCTCGCAGTAAAATGCAAAGAGCCGCTTGTAGTAAGTGTTCAACGCTTTGCGCATTTCTGGCGAATGGCTCGAAGCAGCCCAGATCTCTTTGTAAATCGTCGCGCATCGATCGAAGTCTGGAACGCTCAAGACCTCTAAGAACAGCTGTTTCAATGCCTCGACGACATCCTTTGGAATGTCAGTGGGTGGGTTCTGAAACCGCGCCTCATAGCGCTCTAGGAACCGCACAAGCAGGCCCAAGAGCACGTCTTCGCGCGTTGGGAAATGGTATTGCAGATTGCCCAAACTGATTTCCGCCGCGGTAGCGATCTTGCGCATGGTCAACGCGCCGTTTCCGATCTCCACGAGCAAGGTCTCGGTCGTGTCCAGGATCAGTGTTCGGCGTTCTTCCGTGCTCATTTTGGTCGTCTCATCATCATCTCGAACGAAAATGGTTTAGGTCTATTGACCCAAAAGGTCAAATGACCTAGGTGGCGAAACGAGAAATGGGTCAAATGACCCAAGAGAGTGCTTAGCCATGAGAACCCTTCAAAACACCAACCACACACTTTCTCTCGTCAACGCGGCTGAGGAGCCCATCCGAGGTCCAGGAGAAGTCAAGGTCCAGGTCCACTATGCATCCCTTAATCCCACAGACGCCGACATCGCGCGTGGCGATCTAGACCTGTTTTTGTGGCTCTACCGAGCGCGGTCTCCGGTCAAAACCGGATTGGAGTTCTCTGGCACAGTCACGGAAGGCAGCGCACGGTTCGCCGTCGGCACGAAAGTCTTTGGCTATACGCATCTGATGAAGGGCCCGAAGACCCACCGAGACGTCTTGAGCATTCCTGAAGACTACATCGCCGAGATGCCCGAAGGGATGAGCTTCGCCCAAGCTGCGGCTTTCCCGCTCGGAGCTCAAACCAGTCTTGTCGCGCTCCGCGATGTCGCCTGTCTTGGCCCAGGCCAATCAGTTCTAATTTTGGGAGCCAGTGGTGGCTTGGGCGTTTACGCCATCCAAATTGCGCGGGCGATGCAAGTCTCAGTGACTGGCGTTGCGGGACCAGATGGCCTGAAGATCATGCAAGACCTTGGCGCGGACGAGGTCATTGATTACCGCAAAACCCCGTTGGCAAAGATCTCAGGCAGTTTCGACGCGGTTCTTGACCTGTCCACGCACTACACATTCAGCGAAACTCGCCATTTGCTGAAGAGAAATGGCACCTTTGTCCCCGCCGATCCGATGAAGAACCTATGGACGTTCGCTGGCAATCCACTTCGAAGTCAAAAGGCCGGTTACTTGTTGGTCGACCGTGGAGACCGCGCCGTACTCACAGAACTTGCAAGACAAGTCTCCGACGGATCCCTGAAGGTCGGGCCTTACACAGAGTTCGACTTCGAGGACTTTGAGGCCGCATTTGCATCCCTGAACGAACCGGGGCGGATCGGTCGCACCGTTTTGCGCCTTCGATAAAGGCACCTACTCAAAACCTCTCCCAATACACAAAAGGAAACCAATTTTATGGCCATCTGGATCCCCCCGTATGTCGCGCTTGCCGTTGCCATCATGCTTGAAGTGACTGGCACAGCCTTTCTGCAGAAGTCAGAACAATTCACGCGGCTTATGCCAACGATCCTCATGGCTCTGGCCTACGGGCTATCGTTCTACTTTCTGACCCTCGCACTTCGGGCCATTCCTTTGGGCGTTGCCTATGCGATGTGGGCCGGGCTTGGCATCGTTCTTGTCGCCCTGATCGGGTTGGTACTCTTCGGACAAAAACTCGATCTTGCGGCGATCAGCGGCGTCGGCCTCATCGTAGCGGGAGTTGTCGTCATGAATACGCTGTCAAACACCGCCACGCACTAAACATCAAACCTTCGTTGCCAAAGCATAGGCTTTAGCTGATTAGGCAGTTTTCGCCTGCTTCATCTCGGAGTCGCTACCCGGCCTTATCCAATCGGCCTTCATAGCTTGGAGCTTTGAGGCCATTGGCGGTACATTTGCCATTGCTATGCATTCCATACATTCTCCATGAAGAAACGAGACTGATGGAAACCAAGTTCATGCGCGTAACCGCACGCGACATAGCGCGAAAGTGCGAAACTTCGCTTTCTGCTGTGTCGCGGGCATTTCGTGCCGATGCATCGATCAGTCCAGAATTGCGGCAACGCATCTTGGATGAAGCCACCAAAAGTGGATACCAGCCCCCTGCCCGGCGCGCGCGATCGAAAACCCGGACGTTTTCAATTGCTGTCATCATTGGTGAAATTGAGAATCCGTTTAATGCACTTGCTTTGATGCAGTTTTCCGCACGGAGCGCCGTATTGGGTTGGGACATGACCACCTTTGTCATTCCGCCGTCAGGCAGATTAGACGCCACGATGGAGCAAGTCCTGGCCGCGGACCTCGATGTGGTTGTGCTTGCCTCAGTAGAGCTCTCCTCTGAGCTGGCAAAAGTCTGTCGCGAACGCGCCTTGCCCGTTATCTACTTCAATCGCATCCAGACTGATGCGAACATGGTTGCGGTCTGCACCGACAATTACGGTGGTGGTCGGCTCGCGGCGGAACGGTTGGTCACCTTGGGCTGTCGGACGCTGTCATTTGTTGGTGGCCGCGCCGAGACGTCGACGCATCTTGAGCGCAGGCGCGGATTTCTGGATGCTTTAGCAGCGCAGGGTCGATCCCTCGCCTATGACGAGGTCGGCAATTTCGACTATGATACTGCCCGTGTTATTGGCGAGACCCATTTTAGTAAACCGACGCGGCCCGATGGCATTTTTTGCGCGAACGACAATATGGCATTCGCGCTGGTCGATGCCGCAGATGCCGCAGGTCTCGAACCGGGAAAATCGGTGTTTATCATCGGATACGACGACGTCCCGATGGCAAGCTGGAACCGATATCAGCTAACAACGGTAAGTCAGCAGGTTGAACAGATGGTCGAAGACACGATCAAGCTCATACCACAGGCGGTTGAAAATACCGCGCCGGGTGGTGTGATCAAAGTCGTTCCATCAAAGCTGATTATTCGTCAAAGCGGCTGAATTATGAAAATTTTCATCGCAATGCAACCCAGCTAGCCGGACGCCGTCGCAGCAGCTACACGATGGTGCATCAGGGCGACGGCAGTGCCCGATTCATGTCAAACGCACGCACGAGTACGTGCACAAACACCGCTCGACCCCGAGCGGTATCAGGAGGAGTGTGCCCAATGGCCATAGAGTATCTCAAGACCGGCAAACCAGCCGAAGACCGTGCGGAAGACGACGCCAAAACCCGGGCTGTTGTTGAAGCGACACTGGCTGACATCGAAGCCCGCGGTGATGCGGCCGTGCGCGAGTTGAGCGAGAAATTCGATAAATACAGCCCCGATGCCTTTCGGCTTAGTCAGGATGACATCGACGCCTTGATCGCGCAGCTGACTGACCGCGAACTCGCCGATATCAGATTTGCCCAAGAACAAGTCCGCAACTTTGCCCAAGCGCAGCGCGATTCCATGCTGGATATCGAAATTGAAACCATGCCGGGTGTCATACTGGGTCACAAGAACATCCCAGTTCAATCGGTCGGCTGTTACGTGCCCGGCGGCAAATTCCCGATGGTCGCTTCCGCGCATATGTCAGTGGCCACTGCCGCTGTAGCTGGTGTACCGCGCATAGTCGCGTGTACGCCGCCGTTCAACGGAAAACCAAATCCCGCCGTGATTGCAGCGATGCATCTTGGCGGAGCGCACGAGATATATGTTCTGGGCGGCATTCAAGGCATCGGTGCGATGGCGCTTGGCACCGAAACGATCGAGCCGGTGCATATGCTGGTTGGCCCCGGAAACGCTTTTGTCGCAGAAGCCAAGCGGCAGCTCTTTGGCCGCGTCGGTATCGACCTGTTTGCAGGTCCAACTGAGACGATGGTCATTGCGGATGAGACCGCAGCGGACGCAGAGCTTTGCGCGACGGACCTGTTGGGGCAAGCCGAGCATGGGTACAACAGCCCTTGCGTGCTTTTGACCAACAGCCCCAAGCTAGCGGACGGTACGTTAGCCGAGATCGAACGACTTTTTGGTATCCTTCCAACCGCCGATACGGCGCGAGTATCCTGGGAAGAGTACGGCGAGGTGATCGTTTGCGACACTTATGATGAGATGCTCGCCGTAGCAGACGATATCGCGTCAGAGCATGTACAGGTGATGACCGACCGGGATGATTGGTTTCTCGAAAACATGACTTGCTATGGCGTGTTGTTCCTTGGGCCGCGCACCAATGTCGCCAATGGTGACAAGGTCATTGGCACCAACCATACGCTGCCCACCAAGAAGGCTGGCCGCTACACTGGAGGGCTCTGGGTGGGCAAATTCCTCAAAACCCATAGCTATCAGCGGGTCACAACCGATGAAGCGGCAACGCTGATCGGCGAATACGGCTCGCGCCTTTGCATGCTCGAAGGCTTTGCTGGCCATGCCGAACAATGTAACATCCGGGTTCGACGATATGGCGGCCTCAACGTACCCTATGCCGAAGGCGCGCCCTATCGTGAGGCAGCAAAATGAAGCCAAGGTGGGGCTCCAGAACAGGAGCCCCAACCTAACGGGCGTTTCAGCCCCGCTTGTCCAAAGCGTGGCGCCAGTCGTTCCAGCCGCCATCGACCGAGGAAGGCGCTGAGTGCCATTCAGGCATCGCTAGACCTGTGGCCGGATCTTTGTCCGGGATCGGCAACATCATGATCCGTTTGCAGGCACGCTTGTAATCCTCTTCGCTCAGGAATTCTTCCTGAATATCATCCCAGTCGCGCCCCTGTGGATAGCCGCCGCACATATGAATATCGTCGGAAGTACCGACATTCTCGTGGCTGACCCCTGCGGGCATCACGATCACGTCTCCGGCTTCGATGCGCACCTTGGTCCAGCCGCCTTCGCCGACCGACAGGTTAAACTCCATCCAGCCTTGCGCACAGCCGAGACATTCATGCGTGGTCGAGTGAAAATGCGCGTATTCATAGACACCAGGATAGTCCCAGTTGTTCGACCACCCATTGGAACGGAACCGCTCTTTTATTGCATCCGAACCCCCGCCGGGCACCGCATTCCGGTGCACCAGAAGCGGAAAGCGGCTGTTTGGGATCATGCCTTGCGGCATGGATGAGTAGGTCTCGGTTTTGATCGACATTGGGTCCCTCCCTTTTGGTTCAGATATGAATGCACTTCATTTAATGTTCTGCATTCGGCTTCGGATTTCGGCATTTAGCGGGCTCGTAGGGTCCGACAGTGCATCAAGCACCGTCATGTGGTGTGCGCCCAGTGCCGTGAACGTGCGTGCGCCATGCATGCTGGCAAAAACCTGCGCCTGCCGGTGAAACTCGGCAGTCTCTTTCTCGCCGACGACGACAAGGATGTGATCGGCAGGTCCAGCGTCCCAAACCGCAAGGGGGCTTTGGCCCTCGATGTCCGCAGCCGTCAGTCCAACTTCTTCGCGCAGAAACGTCCATGGCAAGGGCGTAAGGTCATAAAGTCCGCTAATGCTCACAGCGCTGCAAACGATGTCAGGCAAACGCAAGGCGTTCATGACGGCCAGATGTCCGCCCGCCGAATGGCCAATCACCATTAGTCGCGTGCCCGTCTTATCCGCGATTGCTTTTAAACCCGCCAGCGCGTCGTCGACGATGTCAGCAAGCGCCACCTCGGGCAAAAGCCGATATTCCAGATTGGCGACGGCGCCATGCTCTTGGGCGAAATGCGGCAACACGAACCTGTGCATCTGAGCCGTTAGCGCACGCCAATAGCCGCCATGAATGAAAACTGGAAGCACCCGCTCCGGCGTCCCGGTTAGCTCCACTAACTGTCTCGGATGGTCACCGTATTGCACAAGCTCGAATTGGATTGCACACTGCGCGCTGCGCGCAGTCATGTTGGCGAGGTAGTCTTCGAAATCTGGCAACACATTCCGAAAGTTGAATTGACTGTCCCAATAGCTCAGCGTCATTGCGACACCTGCCTGGCTGCCTGCGTCAGGGCTTGTCCCAGCGCCGCGTTAGGCGCGCGGCTCGGATTGAGGGCAAAGCCCAAAACTGCTTTGAAGTCTTCGCTTTCTGCGATCAAAACCAGAACCCACATTCCCCAAGTAATCCGCTGATTTTGCTGTCCCGTTTATAATATTTCCTATATAAATCGTGTTGTTGAAGGCTGTGAGGGCACGTTTCATGGAACACCCAGA
>JAPORH010000073.1 GCA_026710325.1 Litoreibacter sp.
GCTTCAATTCGAATCCTTTTCGCTCCTCGTTTCAAGTAGCGTCGTGTACTGTGCTGTTCGACACAAGCCTGTAGCCACGCTTGTGCACTGCACGTACGTGGGTGATCGGAGCGTCGCCAGCCCAAGTTGTTCTTTCAAGTACTAACAGTGCGGTGGCCACTGGTTCTTCAAGGTATGCCGCTTCATCATCAAAGATGTCATCTGCAAGAATTTGAACGTCACACCGGCTAAAGGGGCGGTTTCGGACCAGCCACTCGTTTGCGCTGACCGTTTGAAAGTCGACATCCGAAATCTCGGAAACACTGCGCAAAGAAATCCAACGATCTTCAAAAATATAGGGTTGAGCATCGGCGAGATGAAGCGCTCTGATCCGCAGCATGGGGCCAGATGAAGGGTTGCCGAACTTGGCAGCAATTCGGTGCGGGGCTTCAATTTCCATAGTGTCGATGAGATGGTGGTGGTACGCGTATCCCCGGGACTCAATGTCAATTCGGGTGATCGGAATGTCGATTGTTGTCCGCGTGACCGGGTCAGGGTTAACAGTTGTTCCGCCCTTGCGTCGACGTTCTATAAGGCCGTCTTCGGCCAAGGAGCGCATGGCGCGGTGTACGGTTGATCGCGCGCACTTCAACTCTTGCGCGATATCCTCATCGCGCGGCAGCTTTTCACCTGGGCGATAAGTTGAATCGATGATCCGTCCGTGGATCTGATCTCGGATGTCGCGCCATGACTGTCGTCCGTCTGCTGTCAAATGTCCTACTCCAGTTGCCCAAGAACGGATGTGTATTCGCTTACAATTTGTGATCTGTCTATATGCCAACCTTCTTTAACGATGTGGCGTCCTGCGCTCCAGACGTCTGTGAGACATTGATTGCCGGATCCCAACACCATAAGGCTATCCAGCACGGTATCCCCTGTTCGATTGGCAAGCACCTCATTGTCCATGTTCACGCCCAGAAGATCCGCCCATGCTCCGACCGTTATTCTGCCCGAAGCGCGCCCGGCGGCTAGCGCACCACCCTTGACCGCTGAGTCAAACAAGCGCCGGCCCGTTGAGTGATCCGGCGTTGCCAAGATAGCCCGCTTTTTGTCTCGAAGCCGCTGTGAATACTCTAAGGTCTTTAGTTCATCCCAAAGTGAGATATGGACGTTACTATCTGACCCTACGCCTATGGAACCTGAAGCGGATAGATATTGCGTCCCGTTGAAGATTCCATCGCCGAGACTGGATTCCGTGATGGGGCATAGGCCAGCGACAGCACCTGATCTCGCAAGTCTGTGTGTTTCGTTTGCAGTCATCTGGGTGCAATGGATGAAGTAGAAGCTGTCATCTACGGGCAGGTTGTCGAGCACCCATTCCACTGGCCGTGCACCCAACGCGGCTTCAACTTCTGCAACCTCGGCCATCTGCTCGGCGAGGTGCATATGTAGCGGCAGCCCTTGAGCGAGTTCTATCGCCTGGCGTAACCCAACACTGTCGACAGCGCGCAGGCTGTGGGGCGCAACCCCAATTCCCCAATCAGTGGGCCCTTTTGCAATGATCTTCCGGCTTTCTCCAAAAAGCGCGGCAAATTGATCTTTGGTAGTTCCAAAACGCTTCTGACCGCCTGTCAGGGGCCGGTGATCGCAGCCGCCAAACTCATACTGGACGGGCAGCAAAGTAAGGCCAAGCCCTACACGGCTAGCGGCTGATGCGATGCGTTCAGCGAGTTCAGCAATATTGTCGTAAGGTTGTCCGTTTGGTCCATGATGGAGGTAGTGGAATTCGGCGACAGAACTATACCCGGCTTCGGCCATCTCCATGAAAACTTGAGCCGCGATTGCCTCAACTTGATCCGGTGAAAGTTGATCTAAGAAGTGATACATAAGACGACGCCACGACCAAAAACTGTCCGTGACATCTGGGCCGCGTGCCTCTGTGAGCCCAGCCATGGCGCGCTGGAAACTGTGGCTATGCAAATTGGCGGGTGCTGGGAGCAGCACGTCCACCTGATGTGCGTCACCAAGTTGGGCTGGTCCGATGTTTAGGATTTTTCCATCTGCGCCAATATCGATTTCGATATCGGCTACCCAGCCGGCGTCTGTCAGTGCCTGTTTAGCTTGGATCTTCGCCAAGAGGATTCTCCATTGACTCTTTTATGTGCCTACTTTATCATAATATATACATACTAAGGATAGCAACGACCATGCTTTTGATACATGATGTCAACATCGCGACCATGGTCGATGACACCGGATATGGCTTGATCGAAGATGGCGCCGTCTTGATCGAAGATCAGCGCATTACTTGGGTTGGCGCCAATAGGGATCTGCCCGATCCCGGGCGCAGCGCAAAGCGCGTGTCGTATGGCGGACGGCTTCTGACCCCAGCTTTGGTTGATTGCCATACGCATATTGTTTTTGGAGGCCACCGTGCTGCCGAGTTTGAAATGCGCCTTGAGGGGGCAACCTATGAAGAGGTGGCACGGACTGGTGGGGGTATCGTGTCGACGGTACATCACACGCGCGCAGCGTCAGCGGACACGTTGCTTGATGAGGCCTTGAGCCGAGTTGATAGCCTGATTGCGCAAGGCGTTGCGACGGTCGAAATCAAGTCGGGCTACGGCTTAGACACAGAAACCGAGCTGAAGATGCTGCGTGTTGCCCGGGCTATTGCTGGTAAACGGCCAATCCGCGTCAAGACCAGCTTCCTTGGGGCACATGCTGTAACAAAGGAGGCAGAGGCGGACGATTACATTGACGACATATGCGTGCCGACTTTGCACCAAGCTCATGCCGAGGGTTTGGTGGATGCGGTTGACGGCTTCTGCGAAGGCATTGCCTTTTCCCCAAGCCAGATCGAACGGGTCTTTGTTGTTGCAAGAGAGCTTGGTCTGCCTGTGAAGCTTCACGCAGAACAATTGAGCTCGCTCGGAGGTGCTCAGCTTGCAGCGCGCTATCACGCCCTATCGGTCGACCATGTCGAATACGCAGACGACGCGGATGCCAAAGCAATGGCAGTGGCTGGCTGCTCTGCGGTTTTGCTTCCCGGCGCGTTTTACACGCTGCGAGAAACAAAGGTCCCTCCCGTTCATGCGTTCCGCGCACATGGCGTGCCTATGGCAGTTGCTACAGATTGGAACCCCGGATCATCACCATTGGGCGCGCCACTCTTGGCGATGAACATGGCGGCAACGCTGTTTCGGCTAACGCCAAGCGAGGCGTTGGCTGGGACAACGCGAAATGCCGCCCGCGCGCTTGGTCTTAACGATTGCGGGCGGATTGCTCCCGGTCTGCGTGCGGATCTTTGCATCTGGGATGTGACCGCGCCTGCAGAGCTGGCCTATCGGATCGGGCAAAACCCTCTTCACAGGCGGGTTTTTGGAGGAGTGCTATGACCATAATTGAAGTAGCGCAGGGTGATGGCCCCATTGTTCTTGGGCTGCCACATACTGGAACGGATCTTCCCGATGATATCGCTGCGTGCCTAAATGGCACTGGCCTTGCTTTAGCCGACACCGATTGGCACATACATCGTCTATATCAAGGTCTGTTGATAGACGCGACAACCGTACGCACATGCATCCATCGCTACGCGATCGATGTGAACCGAGACCCCTCTGGCGCCTCGCTCTACCCGGGGCAGAATACCACGACCTTGTGCCCGCTGACCGACTTTAATGGCCGACCGATATATCGAGACGGGGCCGAACCTGATGCCGCAGAGATCGAAGCGCGCCGCGTTGCATACCATATGCCGTACCATGCTGCCCTAAGGGCTGAGCTGGAGAGGGTCAGGGCTAAGCACGGCTATGCTATCCTGTACGATTGTCACTCGATCCGGTCTGTTATTTCGCACCTGTTTGATGGCGTTTTGCCTGATTTCAATGTTGGCACCAACGGAGGGCAGACATGTGCGCCCGAGATCGAGGCGGCGGTCCTGTCCCTGTGCCAGTCTGCCGAAGGCTATAACAGTGTTCTTAACGGTCGGTTCAAAGGGGGATGGACCACGCGGCACTACGTTGATCCTGCCGGTGGCATTCATGCAATCCAGATGGAGCTGTCGCAGGCTGTCTACCTGCAGGCAGAGCACGCGCCCTGGGCCTACGACGACACAAGGGCAGAAACCACGCGAGCGCATCTGAAAAAAATCTTGCAGACATTGACCGATTGGAGACCAAAATGACCGACCCTCGGAAGAATTCCCGCGATGTGTTCCCGCCCACCGGACCGGAGCTGAACGCCAAGAGTTGGCAAACCGAAGCCCCGCTGCGGATGCTGATGAACAACTTGCATCCAGATGTGGCCGAAAACCCGCATGAGCTGGTGGTTTATGGTGGGATCGGTCGTGCCGCGCGGACTTGGACAGACTTCGATCGTATGAGCGCAGCGTTGAAGGACCTCGAAAGCGATGAGACGCTCGTGGTGCAGTCTGGCAAGCCTGTCGCAGTTGTCCGAACCCATGCTGACGCGCCGCGCGTATTGATCGCTAATTCAAACATCGTGCCCCATTGGGCGAATTGGGACCATTTCAACGAACTCGATAAGAAGGGGTTGATGATGTACGGCCAGATGACGGCCGGATCTTGGATCTACATCGGAACCCAAGGCATTGTGCAGGGTACGTATGAGACCTTCGCCGAGGCCGGTCGCCAGCACTACGGCGGTAATCTGACGGGACGGTGGATTTTGACCGGCGGCCTAGGTGGTATGGGCGGCGCCCAGCCACTGGCAGCAGTGTTTGCAGGTGCATGCTGTCTCGCCGTTGAGTGCAACCCTGAGAGTATCGATTTTCGCCTACGCACGAAATATCTGGACGAGAAGGCCGAAACGCTGGACGAAGCGCTCGCCATGATCGATCGCTGGACCAAGGCGGGTGAGGCGAAGTCGGTTGGCTTGTTAGGCAACGCGGCGGATATCTTCCGTGAGATTTATGACCGCGGCGTGCGCCCCGATATCGTAACGGACCAAACTAGCGCCCACGACCCAGTGAACGGTTATCTTCCCCAAGGTTGGACCATGGCAGAGTGGCGCAACAAGAGGGAGCGCGATCCCAAAGCCGTGGAAGCAGCATCACGTGCGTCGATGAAGGCACATGTGACGGCGATGGTGGATTTCTGGAACGACGGTGTACCGGTGTTGGATTACGGCAACAACATCCGCCAGTTCGCGTTGGAAGAGGGGCTTGAGAACGCCTTTGCCTTCCCGGGCTTTGTGCCGGCTTATATCCGCCCGCTCTTTTGCAAGGGTATAGGGCCTTTCCGCTGGTGCGCTCTGTCTGGTGACCCAGAGGACATCTACAAGACCGATCAGGCCATGAAGGAGTTGTTCCCCGACAACACTCATTTGCACAATTGGCTGGATATGGCGCAAGAACGCATTGCGTTTCAGGGCTTACCTGCACGTATCTGCTGGATCGGGCTGGGTGATCGTCACCGCGCGGGGCTCAAATTTAACGAGATGGTTGCGAGTGGAGAGCTTAAGGCCCCGGTGGTGATCGGGCGCGACCACTTGGACAGCGGCTCGGTCGCCTCACCGAACCGCGAAACCGAAGCAATGAAGGATGGGTCGGATGCCGTCTCAGACTGGCCTTTGCTCAACGCGCTGGTCAACACAGCCTCAGGTGCAACTTGGGTGTCGCTACACCATGGCGGTGGCGTGGGCATGGGCTTTAGTCAGCATTCTGGCGTGGTCATTGTTGCTGACGGCACGCCCGAGGCCGCCAAGCGACTAGAAAGGGTCCTATGGAACGACCCGGCATCCGGCGTTTGGCGTCACGCAGACGCTGGCTATGACGATGCTATGCGCTGCGCCAAGGATCACGGCCTAAGACTGCCAGGCATTCTGGGCAACTGATCCAATCAAAAAATCCACAACCAACAGGAGACAAAGATGAAAAGAAGAGACTTTTTAGCGACCGATGCGGTTGGTCTTGCAGCCTCGACCGTTGCTGCCCCAGCGATTACCCAAGGTGTGATGCAATGGAAAATGGTAACGGCCTAGCCCAAAAATCTGCCTGGTCCGGGTGTTGCGGCACAAATGCTTGCAGATCATATTACAGCGCTTTCAGGCGGCCGCATTGAGGTAAAGCTTTTTGCTGCGGGCGAACTGGTTCCAGGCCGCGGTGTTTTTGACGCCGTGAGCGAAGGGACTGCAGAGCTCTACCACGCTGTTCCAGCCTACTGGGACTCAAAGTCAAAGGGCATTCTTTTGTTTGGCTCGCAACCCTTCGGCCTGCGCGCAGATGAACAATTTGGCTGGCTTTATCACGGGGGAGGTCAGGCGCTTTATGACGAAATGCACGGGCGATTTAACCTCAAACCCTTCCTATGCGGTAACTCGGGTCCGCAGTGGGGTGGCTGGTTCAAGACAGAGATTAATTCTGTGGATTACCTGAAAGGGTTGAAGTTCCGGACCACGGGGCTTGCTTCTGAAATGGCATCCAAGATCGGCATGGCTGCTGAGGCGATGTCTGGCCCTGCCATGTTCGAAGCCTTGCAGACAGGGGCGCTGGATGCGGGAGAATTCATCGGTCCTTGGACGGACAGTGCTTTGGGCTATTTCCAGGTGGCTAAGAATTACTACTGGCCCGGAGTGGGAGAGCCGTCATCCGCAGAGGAATGCGCGGTCAACGCCGACACCTTCAACGCGTTGCCCGATGATTTGAAGCAAGCCGTCAGCTTAGCCTGCGAAAGCCTCTATAACCCGGTTTGGACCGAGTATACGACCAAGCACGCAGCCGCGCTGAAGAAGCTGGTCGATGAGGAAGGTGTGATGGTCAAACGCTTCCCCGACAGCGTGATCAGTGCCATGGGCACTGCAGCAGCAGAAGTCATTGACGAATTGCGCCAAGACGACGATGCGCTGGTCAGGCAGATTACATAAAGCTTTGTGACCTACCGCGACAGCGTCGGCGGCTATATGACCTATGCTGACAACGGCCAGATGAACGCTCGTGCGGCGGTCATGGGTTATTGATCGGAGCGGCCCGGCTTAGGCCGGGCCATTTCACAAGGATGACAGGTATGTTGGCTTTTGCGGACCGCCTTGACATCATCAACCTCGCCGTTGCCCGCGTTGTAAGATGGCTGGCGATATTGATGGTTCCGATGCAGTTCGGCATCGTTTTAGGCCGCTACGTGTTCGGCGTGAACTCGATCGCGTTGCAGGAAAGCGTGCTATACATGCACGCGACGTTCTTCATGCTCGGGGCCGGATACACTTTGCTTGTGGATGGCCATGTACGTGTTGACGTATTTTACGCCAAGTTGAGCGATGCGGCTAAACGGCGGATCGACATTCTAGGCAACCTCATCTTTTTGCAGCCCGCCATGGTTGCGCTGGGATACTGGTCCTGGCCGACGGTCCGCAATTCCTGGGCGATCCCGGAGGGCCCGATCTCTGTTGGCGGCATCGAGGCGGTTTTCTTGCTTAAGTCGCTGATTCCGCTGTTCTGCGTGCTTATCCTGCTGCAGTCAGTGGCGTGCCTGCTCCGTCTAGTGGGCCACCGTCCAATATGAATGACTATCTTGACCTGATAATGTTCGCAGCGCTGATGGGTGCGGTACTGACCGGTTTTCCAGTCGCCTTTTCGATCGCCGGCATTGCGATCTTGTTTGCCTATCTCAGTTGGGTCATAGGCGCGATGGATCTGGGTTTACTTGGCGCGCTCGGTTCGCGTGTGTTTGGACTGATCTCCAACCAAGTGCTTATCGCGATCCCGGTTTTCATCCTGATGGGTGCCATTTTGGAGAAGAGCCGCGTTGCGGAAACGCTGCTTAATACGATGGGGCGGCTTTTTGGAAACTTGCGCGGCGGGCTGGGCATCTCTGTCGTGCTGGTGGGCGCGCTTTTGGCAGCGTCGACGGGAGTCGTGGGAGCCACGGTGGTGGCAATGGGATTGATTGCGTTGCCATCCATGTTGCGGGCAGGATATTCGAAACCCCTTGCCGCGGGCATTGTTTGCACGGCAGGTACGCTGGGTCAGATCATCCCGCCGTCTACACTTTTGATCATCCTGTCGGATGTGATGTCTAACGCTTACCAACAGGCACAATACGAGCAAGGCAAATTCAGCGTTGAGGCATTGTCGGTGGGCCAGTTCTTTGCGGCAGCCCTCATCCCGGGGCTCGTGCTTGTTCTGCTTTACCTTCTATATATCCTGATCCGCGGAGTTCTGTCGCCTGAGGACGCCCCCCAATGGCCAAAGGGGCGCGTCCATCACTGCGCCAGATCACGAGTGCAATCGTTCCGCCGATAGGCCTGATACTTGCGGTTTTGGGTTCCATCTTGTGTGGTGTCGCCACGCCGACAAAAGCGGCCTCAGTCGGTGCTATTGGTGCTCTTTTGATGGCTGGTATTAAAGTGGGTGTGAACCGCGGCATCATCGTTTCAGGGGCTGTGGCGCTTGTGCTCGTTTTAGTTTTGTCGGGTGTCTTCCCTGTCCGCCTACAACGCGAGACCATAGCTCCTTATGAAACAGCGCTCGCAGGGCTGTACATTCTCTTTATCCTTATCGGTGGAACCGTCGTCCTGGTTTCAGCTTGGCGCACCCTCAAGAGCGGAATGTTGGGTGAGGCTGCCACATCAACCCTGACAATGACGGCGATGATTTTCGCAACAATTCTTGCGGCGAGCGTTTTTTCTCTGGTGTTCATCGGTTTGGGTGGGGAGGAGCGCGTTGCACAAATCCTGGCCGCGCTAACTGGCGGCCCGACCGGCGCGCTATTTTTCATTATGGTCTTTTTGTTCGTGCTGGGCTTCTTCCTAGACTTTGTTGAGATTGCAGTGATCGTGCTTCCTCTGGTTGTACCGCAGCTGATCCTTTTGGGGCATGATCCGATCTGGCTCGCAATTTTGATCGCTATAAACCTTCAGACCAGCTTTCTGACGCCGCCTTTTGGCTTTTCATTATTTTACCTAGTGTACCAACTGCATTGAATTGATGGAAATATCACTTTCATTTTGACGTACATTTTCCCTTCACAAAGCTGGATGGCTGAAAAATCTACTCTCTTCGCAAATTATAAACCATCAATTCAATAATTTCGAGATACTAGTGTCTGTAAAAAAACTCTAAATTCGATATTAAAACGCTGAATAACTTGACTCTTTTGTCGTTTTTCTCTGGCGAAGATTGCGGGTATTGGGGACAATATCAGCAATTACACCCAAGATTTGCCCCAAATCAGCAAATCTTCGCCAGAATCTCACAAAAGAAAAATCACATTATGCGCACATCCTTCACCATACAACCCCTTCTTGGCAATACCGCCACCCGTCAGCTCACCTTCGACCCTACCT
>JAPORH010000137.1 GCA_026710325.1 Litoreibacter sp.
TCTGGGTGTTCCATGAAACGTGCCCTCACAGCCTTCAACAACACGATTTATATAGGAAATATTATAAAAGGGACAGCAAAATCAGCGGATTACTTGGGGAATGTGGGTTTAAGGCGGTCGAGCATGTCGCCCGTATGGCGGCGCATATGCAAAACCTCGAAGCCTTGTTGAAAGGTGGCGAGGTTCTGTCGATGGATCTGCCAAATAATTGCGTGCCCAAATCCTGGGTCGTGCCAGGTATGGCCGAGCCTGCTGGCGCGCTTCTGGGCATGCCGCAACCGCGCGGCCGCGGCAAGATAGAGGGCATGCCGCTCTCTGACGTGATGGTGGTTCCGATCACCCCAATCTTCCCGGAAGAACTGGAATCCTGTGTTGTCGAGGGCCCGGATGAGCGTCAGGCGCTTACCAATGACCTGCTGACAACCTATGCCGGCCATCGCGCTGATATGGACCGCACAAGCCTGCGTTAAGAGTGATTATTTTCAAGTAAGCGAGCGGCGCCGCCGGGCGCCGTTTGTTTTTGAAATTGACGTTTACGTAAGTGGAAGCCTGGGGCGCATTTTGACGCTGGTGCTTGGACGCCATCCATATAATGTGTCGGCATGTCTGATACCCCACGATTCATACACCTGCGCACCCATTCCGAATATTCGCTTCTGGAAGGCGCGCTGCGCGTCAAAAAGCTGCCGGGCATGTGCGCGGATGCCGGCATGCCAGCCGTCGCGCTGACCGACACGAATAACATGTTCGCAGCATTGGAGTTTTCCGAATACGCCGCCGGGGCCGGGGTGCAGCCCATCATCGGATGCCAGGTCGATCTGGCCTATGAGCAGGCCGCACCAGGCGAAAAGCCCCGCGCGCCCGCGCCTATCGTGCTGCTCGCCCAGAATGAGCAGGGCTATGAGAATCTGATGAAGCTGAACTCCTGCCTTTATCTCGATGCAGAAGGGCAGCTGCCGCAGGTCACTTTGGAGGAGCTTGCGCTTTACTCAGACGGCCTCATTTGCTTAACCGGTGGCCCGGATGGCCCCATCGGGCGGCACCTGCGCAACGGACAGCACCCGAAGGCCGAGGCGCTGTTGCGCCAGCTCGCCCAGACCTACCCCGACCGCCTTTATGTCGAGCTGCAACGCCACCCGGGCGAAGACGGCTTGCCCGAGGCCGAAAAACTGTCGGAACGCGGCCATATCGAAATGGCCTATGCGATGGAGCTTCCCATCGTCGCGACCAACGATGCCTATTTTCCCAAGTCTGAGATGTATGAGGCGCATGACGCGCTGATCTGCATCGCCGAAGGCGCCTATGTCGATCAGCAGGGCGAACGCCGCAAGCTCACCCCCCAACACTATTTCAAATCCCCGCAGGAGATGGCGACGCTGTTTGCCGACCTGCCCGAAGCGCTTGAAAACACAGTCGAAATCGCGCGTCGCTGCGCTTTCAAAGCTTATAAGCGCGACCCGATCCTGCCGAAATTCGCCGATGACGAGGTCGAGGAATTACGCCGCCAGGCGGTCGAGGGCCTCAAAGCCCGGCTCGAGGTGACACCGCATGCAGCCTCGGTCGAGGAATATGAAAAACGCCTCGAATTCGAGCTTGGCATCATCGAAGGCATGGGTTTTCCTGGCTACTTCCTGATCGTGGCCGACTTCATCAAATGGGCCAAGGATCACGATATTCCGGTGGGGCCGGGCAGGGGCTCCGGCGCGGGCTCGCTCGTGGCCTATGCGCTTACGATCACCGACCTAGACCCTTTGCGCTACTCGCTGCTCTTCGAGCGGTTCCTGAACCCCGAACGCGTCTCCATGCCCGATTTCGACATCGACTTCTGCATGGACCGCCGGGAGGAAGTGATCCGCTACGTCCAGGAAAAATACGGCCGCGACAAGGTGGGGCAGATTATCACTTTCGGCGCGCTGCTCTCCAAAGCCGCCGTGCGCGACATCGGTCGGGTGCTGCAAATGCCTTACGGGCAGGTGGATCGGCTCTCCAAAATGATCCCCGTGGAAGGCGTCAAACCTGTCAGCATCGAAAAGGCGCTGGCAGATGAGCCCAAGCTTCGTGAGGAGGCCAAGAACGAAGAGGTCGTCGACCGTCTGCTGACCTATGGCCAACAGGTCGAAGGGCTGCTCCGCAACGCCTCCACCCACGCAGCAGGCGTTGTGATCGGGGACCGTCCTTTGGACGCGCTGGTGCCCCTTTACCAAGACCCGCGCTCCGACATGCCCGCCACCCAGTTCAACATGAAATGGGTCGAACAGGCGGGGTTGGTGAAGTTCGACTTCCTTGGCCTCAAAACCCTCACCGTCATCCAGAACGCCATCGACCTGCTCGACCGGCCCCTGCATATCGCCGCCGACGGCTCGCAAATCTACGAACCGGCGGCAGGGGCGGAGAACGATATCGGGGCCATCCCGCTCGACGACAAGAAGTCCTACGACCTCTATTCCTCGGCCAAAACCGTCGCCGTGTTCCAGGTGGAATCGACGGGCATGATGGACGCGCTCAGGCGCATGAAACCGACGTGCATCGAGGATATCGTGGCTCTTGTGGCGCTCTATCGCCCTGGCCCGATGGAGAATATCCCGACCTATTGTGAGGTGAAGAACGGGCAAAAAGAGCTCGAGTCCATCCACCCGCTGATCGACCATATCCTGGCCGAAACCCAAGGCATCATCGTCTATCAGGAACAGGTGATGGAGATCGCGCAGGTCATGGCGGGGTACTCCCTGGGCGGTGCGGACCTGCTTCGCCGCGCCATGGGTAAGAAGATCAAAGAGGCGATGGATGCGGAGCGTCCCAAGTTCGAAGACGGTGCCAAAAAGAATGGCGTCGACGCAAAGAAAGCGCGCGAAGTCTTTGACCTGCTTGAGAAATTCGCCAATTACGGCTTCAACAAATCCCACGCCGCCGCCTATGCCGTGGTCAGCTATCAGACCGCCTGGCTGAAGGCGAACCACCCGGTCGAGTTCATGGCTGGTGTGATGAATTGCGACCTGCACCTGACCGACAAGCTGGGCGTCTATAAAGAAGAGATCGTCAAAACGCTTGATATCGAGATCGTGCCTCCTTGTGTTAACCGTTCCTCCGCGACCTTCACCGTGGCGGATGGCAAGGTCGTTTATGCGCTCGGGGGGCTGAAGAATGTGGGCGTCGAGGCGATGCGGCTGATCACCGATGCGCGCGTGGTGGATGGCGTAGAGAAACCCTTCGCCACGCTCTTTGATTTCGCCCGCCGGGTGGACCTGAAACGCGTCGGAAAGCGGCCTTTGGAGATGCTCGCGCGCTCCGGTGCGTTTGACCAGCTCGACCCCAACCGCCACCGGGTCTTCGCGTCTCTCGATGCTCTCGTTAGATACAGCGATGAGGTGCACAACCCGAAAGAGGGAGCTTTGGGTGACCTTTTAGGCGGCGTTGAAGCAGGCGAAGAACCGCGCCTGTCACCGGTCAATGACTGGCTCCCATCAGAACGCCTCGCTCAGGAATTCACCGCGATCGGCTTCTATCTCTCCGGCCACCCGCTGGACGATTACGCGCTGGCTTTGAAGCGCAAAGGCGTCTCGTCGCTGGCGGAGATCGAAGAAAAGGTGCAAGGCGGCGCGCTCATCGCAAAGCTTGCGGCGACCATTTCTGGCCGCCAAGAACGCAAGTCCGCCCGCGGCAATCGCTTCGCCTTCGTCCAAGGCTCCGACCCGTCGGGTATGTTCGAGGTCACGGTCTTCTCCGACACGCTGGAGGCCGCAGGCGACCACCTTGTCCCCGGCCAGAACGTTGTCCTGACGGTGGAAGCCATCTATGAGGCGGAGCAATTAAAGCTGCTCTGTCGTGGTGCCCAGCCGATCGATGGCGCGGTCGATGCGGGGTCCATGGGGCTTAAAATCTTCGTCGAGGATGACGGCGCCATCGCCTCCATCGCCTCGGTTCTTGAACGCTCCGGCGCCGACAAATCCATCCGTGCCCGTGGCCCGGTCTCCCTGTGCCTGATGAACCCGGAGCTTCCGGGCGAGGTCGAGGTCGATCTCGGCGACAAGTTCGCGATCAACCCCAAGGTCAAAGGCGCGATCAAATCGCTCGGCGGCGTGGTGATGGTGGAAGAAATTTAGGCGGCAACCTCAAACCGGCGCGGCAGGTCACCCAGTCTCTGGGCTTCCGCAATGATGGACCGCATGTCGCGCTTGATGACATCTGCGAGCTGTTCAAAGCTTTTGATCACGAAATAGACCGGCTGCACGATGTCGATCCGGTAGTCTGTGCGAAGAACGGTCATAAGGTCGAACTCCACCATTTCTGCGTCCCCAGACGTCGCGAAAGCCGCCTCCGCGGGCGACGACATGATGCCCGCGCCGAAGGTTTTCAACTGGCCACCCTCGCGGATCATGCCGAATTCCACAGTGAACCAGAACAAACGATACAGATGCTTGATCTGGTGTTTCGGCAGGCTCAGCGCAAGCGCGCCAAAGCGCTCCAGAAACTGGCAAAACGCCTCGCTCGTCAGCATAGGCGCGTGGCCGAACACTTCGTGAAAAATGTCGGGCTCCTCCAGGTAGTCCATGTCTTCCCGGGTCCGGATGAAGGTCGCCACGGGGAATTTGCGGTTGGACAACAGCGTCGAAAACTCCGCCTGCGGTATAATGACTTCCACGCCCTTGACGCCCGCCCCCGTCAGCGCTTTGAGGCGCGCGTCAATCTCCTTGACTTGCGGCACCGTGTCTGCGCTCAGCCCCAGCATCTTCACGCCCGACAGGTAGGAGCTGCAGGCGCAGGAGGGCAGAAATTCCATCTGGCGCAAAAACAGGTCGCGCCACACGGCGATTTCTTCTTTTGTATAGGCGTAAAGCCCGTCCGGGTCGGGGGTTTTGGACGCATAGGCTGGGTTTAAGGGCATGTCTTCGCTCCGCTTGATACTTACTCCACTCTTTAGGATTACAGGCGAAATGACTTTCCAAACTTTCCAATATATGGCTGTTAACTTAGTCAGAATTTTTCATTATCGGCAAAAGAATGAATTTAACTGATCAAGATAAGTCGATCTTGCGAGAATTACAGCAAGACGCATCTCTGTCCCTTGGTGAGCTCTCGGCACGCTGCGCTATGGCGCAAAGCACGCTTTGGCGTCGCCTGCAGGAGTTGGAGAAAACCGGTGTGATCACTGGGCGCGTGGCCTTGCTGTCACCGTCCAAAGTCGAGGCCAAGCTCTGCGTTCTGGCCTCCGTCAGCCTGCATGAGCATACCGAGGCCGCGATCAACGCTTTCGCCTCGCTGGTCAGCCAGCATCCCGAGATCCTCGAATGTCACAAAGTGTCGGGCGGGGCGGATTACAGCCTCAAGATCAGATGCCGAGATGTCGACGCCTATGAAGAGTTCATGTCCCACGCCCTTTTGCGCCAGCCCTTCATCCGGTCGGTCACCTCGAGCTTTGTGTTGAAAGAGATCAAGTCGACCACGGCACTGCCGCTTCAATAATGCGGCGGCCGCTCATCGCCCAAGACCACATGCCCGCCCGCGTCCTGGCTACGCTCCACCTCGCGCTCCATCAGCATCCGCACCCGGTGCGTGAGCTTCGCGATCTCGTCCTCCTGGCGGGCCACAATATCCGACATCTCCTCCACCGCGCGGGTGAGATGGGCGATCTTTTCTTCCAAGTCGGTCTCTGTGCTCATGCCCGTCCTCTTGGCAGGTTGCTTGTCTTGCGTCCAGCCCTTCGCTAAAGGCTTGGCCCAAGTTCAGACGTAGGATCGCCGCCCATGGCCAAAGTCAAAAAACAACCACGGCCCAAGGCCGAAACGCCCAAAGGCTTCCGCGACTATTTCGGCGCCGAGGTCGCGCAACGCAAGGCGATGCTGGATGAAATCACCGCCGTCTACCAGCTTTATGGCTTTGACGCGCTGGAAAGCTCCGCCGTCGAAACCGTGGAGGCTTTGGGCAAGTTCCTCCCCGATGTGGACCGCCCGAATGAGGGTGTTTTCGCGTGGCAGGAAGAGGACGACTGGCTCGCCCTGCGCTACGATCTCACCGCGCCCTTGGCCCGCGTCTACGCACAATTCCGAAACGATCTACCCACACCCTATCGCCGGTTTGCCATGGGCCCCGTCTGGCGCAATGAAAAACCGGGACCCGGCAGGTTTCGCCAGTTTTATCAATGTGATGCGGACACAGTCGGCGCGCCATCAGTGGCAGCGGATGCGGAGATCTGCGCGATGCTGTCCGACGTGCTCGAACGCGTCGGCATCCCGCGCGGCGACTATCTGATCCGGGTCAACAACCGCAAGGTTCTGAACGGTGTGCTGGAGGTCATGGGTCTTGCAGATCCAGCGCAACAGGCTGATGTGCTTCGTACAATAGACAAATTTGACAAGGTGGGCGCTTCGGGCGTGCGCGAACTATTGGGTAAAGGCAGGCTGGACTCCTCTGGTGCATTCATCGACGGGGTGGGACTGGCGGAAGCACAAATCGAACCTGTCGTCTCGTTTTTGACGACTGGGCATCAGCAAGCAAACCTTGGTGGAATGGGAATTCAAAGACCGTTAGGACAAGGTGGCGGACAAATTGCGACAAGCAATGAAGGCGCGTTCATAACTCCAGAGCTTAGTGGTGCTGTTCAAAAAAACATCCTAGAGGAGTTGAGGCGAATTGTAGGCTCGAGCACTCAAGGAAACGAAGGTGTCGATGAATTAGCTGAAATCTCTAGGCTCTTGAATGTCCAAGGCTATGGCCCCGACCGCATCGTTATCGACCCCTCTGTTGTGCGCGGACTTGGCTATTATACCGGCCCGGTCTACGAGGCCGAGCTGACCTTCGAGATCAAAGACGAAAAAGGCCGCCCTCGCCAATTTGGTTCCGTCGCGGGCGGCGGGCGTTATGACGATCTGGTCAAGCGCTTCACCGGCCAAGCCGTACCCGCAACCGGCGTTTCCATCGGCGTCGACCGATTACTCGCCGCGCTGCATGCCAAAGGACGGCTCGACAAAGCCACGGTCGGTCCCGTGATTGTCACCGTCATGGACCGCGACCGCATGTCCGACTACCAGGCAATGGTGTCCGAGCTGCGCGCCGCGGGGATCCGCGCGGAGGTCTATCTGGGCAACCCGAAGAACTTCGGCAACCAGCTCAAATATGCCGACAAGCGCAACGCGCCAGTGGCCGTGATCGCCGGGTCGGAGGAGTTCGACCAGGGCGTGGTGCAGCTCAAAGACCTCGTGCTTGGAGCCAAGATCGCCGAGACCGCCACCCATGAGGAATGGAAAGAGCAGCCTGCGCAGTTCGAAATCAAACGCGCCGACCTTGTTGCCGAAATTCAGAAAATCCTGGCGGGTTAAGTGGCCGACAAAGCAGACATAAAGGCAGAGGCGGAGCGCCTCTTTGCGGCCTTCCAGGACGCAGGCGCTGCGCCCGTGGAAACTGCACTTTTGCAACCCGCAGAGGTGCTTTTGGACCTCTATGGCGAAGACATCCGCGCCCGCGCCTATGTGACCTCCGACGGCGTTCTGGGCGAGCAGATGCTGCGCCCCGATTTCACCGTCCCCATTGTGCAAGCTCACATGCAAGACGGAGCCGAGCCCGCGCGCTACACCTATATGGGCGCCGTGTTTCGCCAGCAGCAGGCAGGCACCGGCCGTGCGAATGAGTATATGCAAGTGGGATATGAGGTGTTCGACCGCACCAATCCGGCAGAGGCCGATGCCGAGGTTTTCGCACTGTTTGACCGCACTCTGTCAGGGCGTGGCTTGCAGGCCTCCACCGGCGATATCGGCATCCTGATCGCCGCGGTCCAAGGCCTTGAAACCTCCCCGCGCCGCCGTGCGGCCCTTCTGCGCCACATCTGGCGCCCTAAGCGGTTCCGCGCGCTTTTGGATCGGTTCGCAGGCCGTGGGCCCGCTCCGGAAGGACGCGCCGAACTCGTCGACGCGTTGGCGGGACTCGACTTGGGGCAAATCGTGCAAGGCGCGGGACCAGAGATCGGTCTGCGCAGCGCCCACGAAGTTGTTGCGCGCCTTGACGCCTTGCGCATGGACGCTGACGTACCTGCCATTCCCGGCGCGCAAATCGACGCAGTACTTGCGCTGCTCGACATTGCGGAACCGGTTGAAACGGCAGCAGAAACCTTGAACGAAGTTGCTGCGCAGTTACCCAGCATCAAAAACGCCGTCACCAATTTTCAGGCGCGCCTTGATGCCCTGAAAACGCATGCCGTAGACCTGTCGTGGGTCACCTATGAAGGCGCCTACGGCCGGACGTCTATGGAATACTACGACGGCTTCGTCTTCGGTTTCGCGCAAAACGGCGCGGCCCCCGTGGCCTCTGGCGGGCGCTATGACGCGCTGACCCGCGTGCTGGGGCAGGGGCGCGAAATCCCGGCCGTGGGTGGCGTGATCCGGCCCGCACAGTTGTTGGAGGCAGGGCTATGAGCGTGAAACTCGGCGTGCCCTCCAAAGGCCGTTTGATGGAAGACACGTTCGCCTGGTTTGCCAAACGCGGGGTCACGCTGGCGCGCACCGGATCGGACCGCGAATATGCGGGAGCTGTGTCGGGGATCGACGGCGTCGAGCTGGTTCTCTTAAGCGCTGGTGAAATCCCACGGGAGCTCGTCGCGGGTCGCATTGATCTGGGCGTCACAGGCACCGATCTTGTGCGCGAGAAAATCCCGCTCTGGGACGAGAAAGTCGAACCGCTCGCGGAAATGGGGTTCGGCTTTGCTGATTTGATCCTTGCCGTGCCGCGCTTCTGGGCGGATGTCTCCAGCCTCGATGACCTCGACGCGGTGGCCGCCGCCTTCCGGGCGGAGCACGGGTTCAGGCTCCGGATCGCCACGAAGTACCACCGCCTCGTGCGCGAGCATCTGCAAGCGGCAGGTGTCGCCGACTACCAGCTCGTCGACAGCCAGGGCGCCACGGAAGGCACGATCAAGAACCTTACCGCCGAGGCCATCGCAGATATCACGACCACTGGTGCAACGCTTGAGGCGAACCACCTGAAAATCCTCAGCGGTGAGCCGATCTTGCGGAGCCAAGCCACGCTCTTTGCCTCGAAAACCTCCAATATGGATCAGGCGGTGCTCACCAAGCTAAAGGCCAAACTCGGGCTCTAAACCCAATTCATTGCTTTAAAAATATCCCGGGGGAGCGCGGAACGCGCGGGGGCAGAGCCCCCCAATGTTGAAAGTCTGATGGAGCCCTTCAACGCACCCCGATATCGGCCAATGCGGCGCTTAACCCCGGCGGCAATTGCTCCTCCCGCGCACGGTGTTCGGGCAGGTCGGCAGGTGCGTCTTCGGGTTTGAGATAGCGCCAGCCTTGGAACGGCCGCTTGGTCATGTTTTCAACCCGGATCAGCTTAGGATCAAACACCAATGCGCAACGCCTGATCCCGTCGCCCCGGTCATAGTCATCGAGCCGCAAAACCCTTTGGCGGCATTGCACGACGCCCTTGATCACCCAATAGATTGAACCGCCATTGACGATCTCCGCCTCGCGCTTTGGCCACATGCGGGTGACGTGACGCGGCAGCCCGTCCGGGCCTTTGGGCCGGGGGCTCGCTTGCCAGGCGGCAAGGTCGTCGATTGTCTCTGTGCCGACAGAGAGCTTAATAAGGTTCACGAACGGTTGATTCTTAGTCGCCATGCTGTATATTGTAGTGCCTTCGCGCCGACCCTCAATGCTTGGTATATTGATCCACAGCTGCTTGTGGAAAACCCTCAGGAGATTGCTGCCCCATGTCCGCCTTCGCCGCCCCAATCGCTGATCAAATCTGGGATATGAAATATCGGTTCAAACAGGCCGATGGCACGCCGATTGACGTCACGGTAGAGGACAGCTGGCGGCGCATCGCCCGCGCGCTTGCCGCGCCTGAGAAAGACCCGGCAAAGTGGGAGGACACATTCTATCACGCGCTTGAGGATTTCAAATACCTGCCCGCAGGCAGGATCACCGCAGGGGCTGGCACGGAACGCTCGGTGACGCTGTTCAATTGCTTCGTGATGGGCACGATCCCCGACAGCATGGGCGGCATTTTCGACATGTTGAAAGAGGCCGCGCTGACCATGCAGCAGGGCGGCGGCATCGGCTACGATTTCTCGACCATCCGGCCCAAAGGCGCGGATGTGAAAGGCGTGGCGGCGGATGCGTCGGGACCTTTGAGCTTCATGGATGTATGGGACGCGATGTGCCGCACGATCATGTCGGCAGGCTCGCGCCGCGGGGCGATGATGGCCACGATGCGTTGCGATCACCCGGATATTGAGGGTTTTATCACCGCCAAACAGGATTCCGCCCGGTTGCGTATGTTCAACCTGTCGGTGCTGGTCACGGATGACTTCATGGCCGCCGTGAAAGCCAAAGGCGATTGGGAGCTCAAATTCGACGGCAAGACCTACAAGACGATAAAAGCGGTCGAGCTGTGGGACCTGATCATGCGCTCCACCTATGACTTTGCCGAGCCGGGCGTGATCTTCATCGACCGCATCAATGAGGCCAACAACCTAGGGTATTGTGAGACGATTTCGGCCACCAACCCATGCGGGGAGCAGCCATTGCCACCCTATGGAGCGTGTTTGTTGGGCTCGATCAACCTCGCGCGTCTGGTCTACTACCCGTTCGAAGAAAAGGCGCATTTGTGCGAGACGGCCTTGAATGAGCTTGTCGGCACTGCGGTACGAATGATGGACAATGTTGTTGACGCATCGCGCTTCCCATTGCCCGAACAAGCGGCAGAGGCGCAGGCGAAGCGCCGTATTGGACTCGGCGTCACGGGGCTGGCAGATGCGCTGCTGATGGTAGGTGAACGCTATGGATCAGAGGAGGCGGCGCGTCTGACCGAGCGTTGGTTGCACGCCATCGCCCGCGCCGCATATCTGGCCTCAGTGGAGCTTGCGAAGGAGAAAGGCGCCTTCCCCTTGTTCGACGCGGACGCTTATTTGGCGAGCGGCGCAATGGAGCAAATGGACGAAGATGTGCGCGACGCGATCCGCGAACATGGCATCCGCAACGCGCTGCTGACCTCTATCGCGCCCACGGGCACGATCTCGCTCTACGCAGGCAACGTATCGTCGGGCATCGAGCCGGTCTTCGCCTATAGCTACACCCGCAAGGTGCTTCAGAAAGACGGCTCCAAGACCGAGGAAGAGGTAGTGGATTACGCCGTCCAGATGTGGCGGGAAAAGCATGGCGAGGCGGAGTTGCCCGAGTATTTCGTCAACGCCCAGACCCTCGCGCCTTTGGACCACGTACGCATGCAGGCTGCGGCGCAGAAATGGGTGGATTCGAGCATCTCCAAGACCATCAACTGCCCCGAGGATATCAGTTTCGAGGATTTCAAAGAGGTCTACATGGCCGCTTGGGATCAGGGCTGTAAGGGCTGCACGACCTACCGGCCCAATGATGTGACGGGGTCGGTGTTGAGTGTGAGTGAACAACCCCAAACGAGCGAAGTCGCAGAAGATGCGCACGGTCGTCTTAAAGCCGCCAGGTTGTCAGCTGGATTTAAGAGTGCCAAAGACGCTGTCGAGGAGCATGGCTGGGTTTACCAGACTTACGCAAAACATGAAAATGGCGGAGCAGGTTTTCACAAGCAAGCAGTAGAATACGCAAGCGCCTTTGGTGTGGAAGCGAGCTGGCTTTTATTGGGTTCCACCGAAACGCCCGGCATCGCCGGGCAGCCCCCGACCCTCGCCACGGGAGGGGGATTCACCCCCACCCAGGGCCAGGGGCAGCCCTCGGGAGGGGATGTGGTCTACATGTCCGAGCCGCTCGACCGGCCCAATGAGCTGGAAGGCCAGACCTACAAGGTCAAATGGCCCGATAGCGAGCATGCGCTTTACATCACCATCAATGATATCGTGCTGAACGGGCATCGCAGGCCCTTTGAGGTCTTCATTAACTCCAAAAACATGGAGCATTTCGCCTGGACCGTGGCGCTGACGCGGATGATTTCGGCGGTGTTCCGGCGCGGGGGCGATGTGTCTTTCGTGGTGGAGGAGCTGAAGGCGGTGTTCGACCCGCGCGGGGGCGCTTGGATGGGAGGCAAATACATCCCGTCCATCCTCGCGGCCATTGGCGGGGTGATCGAACAGCATATGATCGCCACGGGGTTCATTGCGGGAGAAGGCATGGGGCTAAAGGCCGACCCGTCAGCCAAGGTCGCGGTTGTCGGTCAACGCGGCAAGGCCTGCCCGAGCTGCGGTTCCTATGAGATGCGGATGATCGAGGGCTGCATGACCTGCGCGTCTTGCGGCTATTCGAAATGCGGGTGACACGGGTAGGCGCTATTTGATGCCCGACACTTTGGCCCGGCACCGCCGGGCCGCGCCCGACCTCCCCGTTTTGCCAAAGGCGAACTTTCAGTTCGAAGGGAGGGCGGAGGGCGCTTCGCACCCACCCGAGGTTGGGCGCGGCCCTCTCGTATCGAAAGCAAGCGATGCGTCTTGGCCAGACACGATTTAAACCTCCCGCCACCCCCGCAGCCTCAGCGCATTGCCCAACACAAAGACCGAGCTGAGCGCCATGGCGCCTGCGGCAAAGATAGGCGACAGCAGCAGCCCGAAGGCAGGGTAAAGCGCGCCGGCGGCGACCGGTACCAGCGCGGTGTTATAGGCAAAGGCCCAGAACAGGTTCTGGCGGATGTTGCGGATTGTGGCGGAGGATAAAGCGATTGCGCGGGGCACGCCTGACAGCGCGCCGGAGATCAGCACTACGTCAGCCGCCTCAATCGCGACATCAGTGCCGGTGCCTATTGCGATGCCGACATCGGCGGCGCTGAGGGCAGGGGCGTCGTTGATCCCGTCACCCACAAAAGCCAACGCGCCGTGTTGGGATTGAAGGCTGCGCACGGCGTCCAATTTGCCGTCGGGCAGAACCTCCGCCACCACCTCGTCAATGCCCAGCTCGGCCGCGATGGCCTGCGCCGTGCGGGCATTGTCGCCGGTGATCATGACCGTTTTCAAACCTTGCGCGTGGAGTGCTGCGATGGCGGCTTGGCTTGTCTCTTTCACCGGGTCGGCGACGGCAATGATCGCGCCAAGTTTGCCATCTATAGCGGCAAAGAGCGGCGTTTTGCCCTGCGCGGCGAGGTGGTCGCGGGTGGCCTCAAACGGGGTTAGATCAATCCCAAGCTCAGACATGAAACGATCCGCGCCGACCTCAACACGCTTTCCGCCTACATCAGCGCGTACGCCGTGTCCGGTCAGGCTTTCGAAATTGGAGACCTCTGGCAGGGTCAGCCCCTCTGCTGCGGCCACGATTGCCCGGGCGATAGGGTGTTCGGACCTCGTCTCTACAGCAGCGATCAGGGGGAGGAGCTTGGATCGGTCCCAGCCCTCCACCATCTCCAGATCGGTCAGGCGCGGCGCGCCTTCGGTCAGGGTGCCGGTCTTGTCGAAGGCGACCACCTTGACGTCGGAGAGCGCCTGCAAGGCCTCCCCTTTGCGGAGCAAGACCCCCATCTCCGCGCCGCGCCCGGTGCCCACCATAATCGAGGTCGGCGTCGCCAAACCCATGGCGCAGGGGCAGGCGATGATCAGGACCGCCACCGCGTTGACCAGCGCGAAGCTGAGCGCGGGGGCGGGGCCGGTGAACAGCCAAACCCCAAAGGTCAGTGTCGCAATGGCGAGAATGGCGGGCACAAAATAGAGCGTTACCCGGTCGACCATGGCTTGGATGGGCAGCTTGCCGCCCTGCGCGTCTTCAACCATGCGAATGATCTGCGCGAGCATCGTATCCTCGCCAACAGCCGTCGCGCTGTAGGTCAGGCTGCCGGTCTGGTTGACCGTGCCGCCGACGACCCTGTCGCCCGGGGATTTGGCAACGGGGACCGGCTCGCCTGTGATCATGCTTTCATCCACATAGCTTTCGCCTGTCAGCACTAGGCCATCCACTGGCAAGCGCTCGCCGGGGCGCAGCTCGATCTTGTCGCCTTTTGTCAGTGCGCTGATTGCGACTTCCACGATCTCTCCGCTACGTCGGACCCGCGCGGTTTTGGGGGCGAGACGGATGAGGCGCTGAATGGCTTGGGAGGTGCGGCCCTTGGCGCGCGATTCCAGCCACCGGCCCAACAGGATCAGCGTCACGATGACGGCGGCGGCCTCGAAATAGACGTTCACACTGCCTTGGGGCAGCAGGGCAGGCGCGAAGGTGGCGACAACAGAATAGAGGTAAGCCGCCGCCGTGCCGACCGCGACGAGGCTGTTCATATCTGGCGCGCCCTTGAAGAGGGCGGGGAAGCCGTCGCTGTAGAAGCGCCGTCCGGGACCCGCCAACACGGCAGTGGTGAGCGCAAATTGGATCAACCAGCTGGCTTGCAACCCAATAGTTGTGTGGATCAGATGATGGAATGCCGGGAAGATGTGGCTGCCCATTTCGAGCGCAAAGACGGGCAGCGTTAGCAGGGCTGCGAGCAGGGTTTGCCGCTTGAGCGCTTGCGCCTCCGCTTCGCGTTTGGCGGCGGGGTCGTCGCGCGCTTCTTCGGTCAGTCTGCGTGCGGTTTTCCCTTTACTTTCAACGGCTTTGAATAGGGTGTCGATCGTGACGGTGCCTTTGACTACGGCGCGTTCGGTTGCGAGGTTGACGGAGACTTGTGTGACCCCCGGGACTGAGAGCAGCGCGCGTTCGACCCCGCTGGCGCAACCAGCGCAGCTCATTCCTTCGATGGCGAGCGTGACGACGGGCAGCGGCACGCGGTAGCCAAGGTCTTCGACGGTTTGCACCAGCGCGCCGGGGTCGAGCGTCGGCGCAAAGTTAACCTCGGCCCGCTCTGTCGTGAGGTTGACGGCGGCGTCGCGCACGCCCGGAACCGCCTGCAAAGCCCGTTCGACCCGGCCCACGCAGGAGGCACAGCTCATCCCCTCGATGGGCAGGCTCAGGGTTTGCGTCATACCGGTTTCGGCATTCATCGCGCGCGGTCCTTGTCTTTTGCATTCAGGTTGGCAGATAGGGGTTCCAGTGACTGGAAGGTCAAGGGAAAAGCTGCTATATTTCGCGCGGGTGCAGCAATTCGTGCCCAAAGTCGCAAAGGACCGCCTGCCCATGAATATCTCAGATGCGTCGCGTAGCAGCGGCTTGCCCGCCAAAACCATCCGGTATTACGAGGATATTGGTCTTGTCCGCCCCGCGCGCGGGGAGAACGGGTACCGCGATTTCAGCGAAACGGATGCGCATAAGCTGGCGTTTCTGGGCCGCTCCCGCTCACTTGGGTTCTCGATTGAGGAGTGCCGCACGCTGATGTCGCTTTACGAGGATCGCAGCCGCGCCAGTGCTGATGTGAAAGCCGTCGCGGCGGAGCATCTGGAGCGTATCGCGCAAAAGATTGCGGAGCTGCAGGCGTTGCAAAGCACGTTGCAAACACTCGTCACCCGTTGCCACGGTGATGACAGGCCGGACTGCCCGATCCTCGATGGGTTGTCTGGGGAAGAGGTTGCGCAATGATACTGCGGGTTTTGGCGGTGCTGTTTTTGTTGAGCAGCGGCGCACTGGCGCATTCGCAAAAGCTGAAGACGGTGCCCGCGGACGGCGCGATCCTGTCGGAGCCGCCTGAGGTGATCGAAATGGTCTTCGACGACCCGATGCGCATCACCTTTATCAGGCTGGTCAATTCCGACGGTGAGGAGCTGCCGTTAGAGAGGGAAACGGGCCTGGACGCATCCATCGACTTCCGCGCCTTTCCCGACAATTTGCCGCCCGGGCAGTACCGTTTTGAATGGCGCGGGTTGGCCTCTGACGGGCATGCGATGCAAGGCGGGTTTTCCTTTGAGCTGGCTGACTAACTTCTGATGCTGGCGGCTATGATGCAGGCCGATGCGGTGACCTGGATCGGGATCGCCATCAAGGCGCTGGCCTATGGGGCAAGCCTTTCGGCGATTGGTGCGGTCTTGGTTTTGGCGTTCCTGGCGGGGCTCAGCGCGGACGGGTCTGCCGCTTTGCGCCGCACTGCTGTGGCGTCGGCGCTTCTGGCTGCGGTTTTCACGGCGCTGCGCTTGCCCGCGCAAGTAAGCTTTCTGATGGGGGGCATGCTGCAAGGAAGCTTTGACCCTGCAGTGCTGGCCCTGGTGGCGCAAAGTCCCTTGGGGGAAAGCATCGCGGTTCGGCTTGTGGGGCTTATGCTGATCTGCGCTGTGATCTGGCGATCGGTGCCAGGACTCAGGGTCGCGGTCTTTGGCGCGGTGATTGCGGCGAGCTCTTTCACGCTGCGCGGTCACACGCTCGATGAGCCGCGCCTCCTACTGGGGGGCTTGATCACCTTGCACATGCTCTGTCTGGCATATTGGATCGGCGCGCTTGCCCCGCTGGCCCGCGCCGCGCGGTTGGAGCCCCCGGCGCAAGCAGGGCTGCTCGCGCGCAATTTCGGGCGTCAGGCGCTTTGGGTCGTGTTTGCTTTGGTGGTCGCTGGGGGTGCGCTTTTGGCGATGTTTGGGGTCACATCACCTGCGGGGTTTACAAGCCCCTACGGGCAGGGCGTCGCGCTGAAGCTTATCCTGTTTGCCGGAGTGCTGGCCTTGGCTGCACGCAACAAATTGTCACTGACGCCCGTTTTGATGGCCGCTGAGCCGAGCGCCGCTGCGCGCCTGCAACGCGCGATCAAATGGGAGGCTGTGTTGATCGCCACGATCCTCATCGTAACGGCGATCTTCACCAGCTTATCCGCACCGCCAACTCTCGCGGCAGCATAGCATGCGCCCGGCGCGGCAGGGTGCCGGTCGGGTAAAGTGCGCTCTTACTCATAAGCGAGAGGAAAGGTGGGCCCACCCGGAGCATATCCGGAATTTGCGGTTCCCCCAGCGGGTCTCCCCGCCAGCGGCCTTGCCTTGTCACCGGTGATCGCAAGGCAGCCCTGACACGAACTGCCGCAATCCCATTCATGCGTCGCGCCCGAAAGAGGCGCAGGTACCGGGGAGAGGTTTTATGCCTGATGTCTTAAGCAAACCTGTCTTGGCCGCACGCAGGCCTTAACAATGCTTGTGGCGGTCGCGACGGGACTCGAACCCGCAACACCCGGATATACAATCCGGCGCTCTCCCATTGAGCTACGCGACCGCAGCGCGCTGGTAGGGTGTAGGGGAGTCGAACCCCTGCTTTTCGTTGGAAAGACGAATGTCCTGACCACTAGACGAACACCCCTTAGCGCGTGTCGGAGTGATATTGGATCGGGTCAGGCATTTCAAATAATTATTTTAAAACAGTTACTTACGTCATAATTTTCCCGTTCACTGCCGGAAAGGCAGCGTTGCAACAGAGCGCTGGCGTCGTATGCGTGAAGGTGAAAGCGCGAGCGGGGGCCGAATGACGTGTTCGGCCCCCTCGCTATCGTCGGGTTCTTCAATCAGCTGAGTGTGCACAGCCTGGATCTCCTTCTTGTTTGGGCATGAAAAAAGGCGGCTACCGTCTGGTGCCGCCTGTCTTGCCTAGGGTCGTATCGCCTAAGTGTTGAGGATGCGCGTCACCAATCCACGCACCCGGCTGCCCAGAATGGGCGGGTGTTGGTTTGGTGATCTCGTTCTGACAGCTGTTGCGTCATTGCGTGTCCTCTCAAAGGCGGTTGGACCTATCGCTTTTCCCACGTTCAGGCAACTTGAGATTTAGCGCTAGTCGCGCGTCCCAGCAAAACGCGCCGCCCAGTCTTCGCGTTGCTCATCCGTGATCTTGGCGAAAAGTACCTCTGGCACGGTAAATGCGTGTCCTGCAGGCAGCGCGTTGACGGCGGCTTCGACATCGTCGGGCCAGCTGGTGTCGAGCGTGTTCATGCTCGACAGCATTTTGGCGGCAGCCTCCGGAATGAAGGGCGCAGATAGGACCGCATAGAGGCGGATCAGGTTCAACGCCAGCCGGATTTGCCCGGCGGCTTTGTCGGGGTCGGTTTTGAAGGTGGACCAGGGCGCCTCCGCCTGCAGATACTCGTTGCCCGCGACCCAGATGCCGCGCAGCTCGGATGCGGCCTTTCTGATCTCCATGGCGGAAATATGCGTCTCATAGGCGCGGATTTTTGTCGTGAGGTCGGCGATTAACGCGTTTTCGGCCTCTCCGAACGCGCCGCCCTCGGGCACGGCCTCTGAAAACTTAGAGCGGCAGAATTTAGTGACACGGGAGACGAAATTGCCCAGCACATCGGCGAGGTCCTTGTTCACACCCGCCTGGAAATTCTCCCAAGTGAACTCGCTATCCGAGTTTTCCGGGGCATGGGAGAGCAGCCACCAGCGCCAATAGTCCGCCGGCAGGATTTCGAGCGCCTGGTCCTGGAAGATGCCGCGCCCCTGGCTGGTCGAGAATTGCCCGCCGTCATAATTCAGGTAGTTGAAGGATTTGATGTAGTCCACGAGCTTCCAAGGCTCGCCCGAACCCATGATCGTGGCGGGGAAGGAGAGCGTGTGGAAGGGCACATTGTCCTTGCCCATGAACTGCACATAGCGCACGTCGTCGGCACCCTTATCGGTGCGCCACCAGCGTTCCCAATCCCCGCCGGTTTTGTCGGCCCATTCCTTGGTCGCGGCGATATATTCGATGGGGGCGTCGAACCAGACATAGAAGACTTTGCCCTCCATGCCGGGCCAATCCTCCGTACCCTTTTTGACCGGCACGCCCCAATCGAGGTCCCTGGTGATGCCGCGATCCTGCAACCCGTCGCCATCATGCAGCCACTTCTTGGCGATGGATGTGGTCAGCACGGGCCAATCGGTCTTGCTGTCAATCCATTCATCCAATTGATCCTTCAGCGCCGATTGGCGCAGATACAGGTGCTTGGTTTCCCGGACTTCCAGATCGGTGGAGCCGGAAATGGCCGAGCGCGGGTTGATCAGGTCAGTTGGGTCGAGCTGCTTGGTGCAGTTCTCGCACTGATCCCCGCGCGCGTTCTCATAGCCGCAATTGGGACACGTCCCCTCGATATAGCGGTCGGGCAGGAAGCGGCCATCTGCGTTGGAATAGACCTGGCTTTCGCTCACCTCTTCGATCAGACCGGCGTCTGCCAATTTGCCAGCAAAATGCTGCGTGAGCACTTGGTTCTGGGGGGAGGATGAGCGGCCGAAATGATCAAAGCTCAACCCAAAACCCGCGCCGATTTTGGCCTGCACTTCATGCATTTCCGCGCAGAACTCCGCCACGGGCTTGCCGGCCTTTTTGGCGGCGAGTTCAGCAGGTGTTCCGTGTTCATCAGTCGCGCAGATGAACATCACCTCGTCACCCCGTGCACGGCAGTAGCGGGCGTAAAGATCCGCGGGCAATTGCGAGCCCACAAGATTTCCCAAATGCTTGATCCCGTTGATATAGGGAATGGCGGAGGTGATAAGGATACGGGCCATAAGACGCGCCTTCGTTGTTGAGGTTTCCCCCTGTAAACCAAGGCCGCGCGGCTTGCTAGTGTCGGAGCCTCCGGCGGGGATATTTTTAAAGCAATGAAGGGCAATCCACCGCCCCGACCCAACCGGATCGAGGCGGCTTCATCGCTTGCGGCCATCGGCATCCCTGCCTGTACCGCGATTTAGTGGTCGCACGCGTTAGGTAAATGCGCGCTTAATTGTCTTCATTGCTTCACAAATATCCTGGGGGTGAGGCGCGAGAGCGCCGAGGGGGCGAGCCCCCTGCCATCGCGACGCCGATAGGCGGCGCAAATCCTAGTCTTTTCGGTCGCGCTGTCGTTTGAGCAAGCGCCCGATCGTGATCGAGGTGCGCGGCGTGTAAATGTAGGGCGTTTTATCGTCGACCGTTTTACGGACTTTCATGCGGCTTATGCCAAATAAGATAAGCGCAAAATGTCCGACCGATATGAGCAAAAACAGTGCGGACGGACCGTAAGCATCAATCAAACCAGACGCCAGAAGCGGGGAGGCGATCGCGCCGATAGCGTAGAAGAACATCAAAGCTGCAGACAGCTCCACACGCTCTGCGGATGATGCGAAGTCATGGGCATGTGCGGCTGAGACCGAGAATATTGGGAAAGTCGTGATGCCAAACAGGATTGCGGCTGCCATCACGGCGGATGTTCCTCCGCCTGCCAAACCAATCGTTACCGCGCAGGAGAGGATCGACGCGGCAGAGAGCCAGATCAGGACCCAGCGGCGGTCAAATTTGTCGGCCAGCCAACCCGCTGGGTATTGGGCCAACGCGCCGCCCAAGACGAAGGCTGCTAGGAAATAGCCGATTTCTTCGACACGGAGGCCGACCTCCTGCCCATAGATAGGTCCGACCATCCGAAATGCGCCTGATGTCAGACCGGCCACCATCACGCCTGCCACGGCCAGTGGCGATTTCGCCCAGCCAAGTTTTGGGCGCAGGCGCGGCGCTTCTGGGGTGCTCGGTTGTGACGCTTTGGTCAGGGTGAGCGGCAGGATCGAGGCGCAGCATAAAAGCGCCAGCAGGTTGTAAGACACGTAAGAGGCCGGTTCCAAGATGCCAATCATCAGTTGCGCAACCAGCGATGCGCCCATATCGGCAATCCGGTAGGTGCCCATGGCGCGTCCGCGTGTCTCATTCGTGACCTTTGCGTTCAGCCAGGCCTCGATCACCGTGTAGCAGCCCGCCACGCACAGGCCTGAGGCCACACGCATCGCCGCCCAGGCATAGGGGTTGATCACCAACATATGGGCCAAAAGCCCGATGGCCCCCATGGCGGTAAAAGCGGCGAAGGCGCGGGAATGCCCGACCGAACCCATCAACCGGGGCGCCCACCAGCAGCCGACGAAGAAGCCCACAAAATGGGCGGAGCCGAGAAGACCGACCTGTGCCGTCGAGAAATCAAGCGCGAGGCCCGACAGCGCGTCGAGAGGGCCGACGCCACCCGAGCTCAGCTGCAACAATATGACAGACAGGAACAGGGCGGCGAAGGAGATGAGCATGCGCATGGTGCCACTGAGAGCACGCGCAGGTCGACGCTACTGTCGGGTTTTCGACCTAGCTGCGTCGAATTTGACCTTTTGCTATCTTTTTACGCGCGCGACGATGTCGAGCTTGATCGTGTCATCCACCAGCTTGGGGTAGCCGTTCACTCCGAAGGCTTTCCGGCTCAGTGTGCCGTTCAGTCGAAAGCTTAGGCGCGACAGGTCACTTGGGTCGGTGCCGCGTTGGCGGAACAGCGCTGCGTTTAATGTGACGGGGCGCGTGACCCCACGAATGGTCAGGTTGCCGTCGATCTTTGCCCCATCTGAGAGCCGGCCAGAGCCGTTCAAACGCACCCGGGTTGATGTGAAGCGGATCGTGGGATAGGCCTTCGCGTTTAAAACGCTGGCCCCTTTCAATGCTTCGGTGGCGAAGAAAAATCCCGTCTTGGCACGGCGCACATCGACCGTGACATCAACGCGGGAGCGGGTCAGGTTTTGCAGGTCAATTGCGATGTCGGAGGTAGCCACAGGCATGTCGCCACGCGCCTCGGCATTGTTCAATGTGAACACAAATCCGACCTGAGATTTGTCGGGCTCCAATGCATAAGCTGTCGGGGCGGCGAGCAGGGCGGCAGGCAACAAGAGAGCGGTGATGAGAGCGAGTATTCTGAGCATAGGAAGGATCCTTTGAAACAAGATGATAGCCTCAAAACACTGACCCTCTAGCGTTTATGCGTTCACGCCAGATCACCGATGCGTGCTTGCCCTCGCTGTCAGAGCCGTTAGCTTGGCGGCGAACGACCCTCCCATTCAGAAAGTCCGTGAGACATGAAAACAATTCCGCTTGGCCAAACCGATATTCAAGTTTCCCAACTTTGCCTGGGCTCGATGACCTGGGGGACGCAGACCTCGGAAGCGGGCGGGCATGCGCAGATGGACATGGCGCTCGAGGCGGGGATCAATTTCATCGACACGGCGGAGGCTTATCCGGTTAATCCGATGAACAAGGAAAATGCGGGCAAGACCGAAGCCATTATCGGCAACTGGTTTGAGGCGCGTGGCAATCGCGACCAGGTGGTGTTGGCCACCAAATGCGCGGGTGCGGGGAATTACATTCGGGACGGGGAGGAGATTTCGGGCCGTGTCATCCATGAGGCCATAGACGGCTCGCTGAAGCGGCTCAAGACCGATTATATCGACCTCTACCAGCTGCATTGGCCCAACCGGGGCAGCTACATGTTCCGCCAAAACTGGACCTATGACCCGTCCAAGCAAGACAAGGCCAAGACGCGGACGCATATGGAGGACGTGCTGGGCGCGTTGCAAAAAGAGGTCGAGCGGGGCCGCATTCGCGCCTTTGGGCTCAGCAATGAAAGCGCCTGGGGAACCTGCCAATGGCTCGACGTGGCCGAGAAAATGGGCGGGCCGCGGGTGGAGACGATCCAGAACGAATACTCGCTCATGTGCCGCATGTATGACACCGATCTGGGCGAGCTGGGCCATAATGAACAGATCACGCTCTTGGCGTTTTCGCCCTTAGCCACAGGGCTTTTGACTGGGAAGTATCAGGGCGGGGCGGTGCCCGAAGGTTCCCGCGCCTCCATCGGGCCAACGCTTGGCGGTCGCATGTCCGAGCGCGCGCTTCCGGGCGCGCAGGTCTATCTGGATGTGGCGGAGAAACACGGGCTGGACCCGGTGCATATGTCGTTGGCCTTCTGCAACCAACGCCCCTTCCCGGTCTCCCCGATCTTTGGGGCCACGACGTCGGAGCAGCTCAAGCACATCATCGACGGCAAGGACCTGGTCTTGAGCCAGGAGGTGCTGGAGGATTTGGATGCGGCCAACCGGTCCTTCCCGATGCCTTATTGATGGACATCCGCCCGGCGAGGGCCTCCGATTTGGACGCCATCCGTGCCTGCGCGGAGGCGGCCTACGCACCTTATGTCGACAGGATCGGGCGCAAACCTGCGCCGATGATCGCGGATTTTGGGGCGTATATCAGCGCTGGCCAGGTGCATGTTGCCGTCTCAGAGACGGGCGTTCTGGGCTACATCATCTTCTTCATGCGCGAGGACGCGATGTTTTTGGAAAACGTCGCCGTGCTGCCTGAAGCGCATGGCCGCGGTGTGGGCAGGGCGCTCATCGCGTTTTGCGAGGCCGAAGCGCGGTCGGCCGGGGCACAGCGTGTCGCGCTCTATACCAACGCGAAAATGGTCGAAAACCTCGCGCTTTATCCGCGTCTTGGCTACCGCGAGTTGGACCGTCGGTGCGAGGACGGGTTCGACCGGGTGTTTTTTGAGAAGCAGCTTTGAGCGTTTACTGAAGTTTCGGTAGCGGCGTCCGGCGCGCAGCGTCGACGGCTTGGTCAAGAAATTGGACGTAGCGGGACATAGAAGCAAGAAGCTCTTTCATGGGCGGGCCGCACTCCCATCGGGGTTTGAAAACAGTGCAGTCGGCGGTGTCCCATTCAGTATCGTGCCAGCTGAACTGGATCAGCTCTTGGACGTGGAGCGTTTTGAGCCCTTGATCCTCGGCAAAGCTGATCGTCTGCATCTCGCACCTGTCATTGCAGAGCAGGATGACATGGCGCCCTTGAAACATCCGCGCCTTCGAAAGGTAGATGCGTGCGCCGCCTGTTTGCAGTTCTGGGTCGAATAGGTCAAACTCCGCCGTCGCGGGCAGCAAGAGCGGTCGGCGCGAGGCATAGGTGGGCTTTGGGTCCGTTTCGCGGAAATGCCTTGGTCCCAAAAGCTCAAGATAGACATTGTTTCGACCGGGCTCTGCGGCGCTAAGCCGCCCGCCATAGATGATGGCAAAGTCCTCCCACCTTGTGAATGGGGAGGATTTTGCGCCGCATTGGACCCAATAAGGCTGGGCTATATGGCCAAGCGCTGCGCCACGGACCACCTTGCCATCGATGTATTCCGTCTGGTCATAACTGTCGCTTGTGAGCCAGCACCCGCCTTCTCTGCGGGGCTGTATCCGGTGGATAAAGCTTAGCGTGTCGCCGCCGATCTCTTTAACAACGCGGCCTTCAGGAATGTCGGCGCAGTCGTATTTTGTGCAGAAGGCCTTCCATTTCTCGGCTTTGCTGCGCAATTTCTCTGCGCGTTCGGCGGCAATTCTCTCGGAGCGGGAGGGACGGTTCGCAACGTCTGCGACGACGCTAGAGACTTTGAAGAGGCCGTAAGCGGCAAAGCCAACCCCGACGACCGTGGACAAAACCGCGACGGTTAAGAATGCGCCCAGAAGGTATTTGAGCAAAGGCATTAAGCGCTCATAGATTATTCAAAATGGTCTTGGGCGCAGTTTAGTGGGCCAATCAGGCGTAAATTTGACGTCAGCACTTTAGTCGCAAGAGCACGTATTCCCTTGGCAACAGTGACGAAGTCGCTTTTCGCCCAAGCCCGGCGAAAACGTACTTGCGCCGCCTTCGCGAAACTGGCCCTGTCTGCGAAAAGCTTACGGGAGGGCGCTATGCCACTGACCATGAACCGGGACGTTTTCATCACTTGCGCCGTGACGGGCTCGGGGGGCACGCAGGATCGCTCTCCGCATGTGCCGCGCTCGCCCAAGGAGATTGCCGACAGCGCCATCGCGGCGGCCAAGGCGGGGGCCGCGATTGTGCATTGCCACGTGCGCGACCCGGAGACAGGGGTGCCGTCGCGCAAGCTGGAATATTACCGCGAAGTCACTGACCGCATTCGGGATGCGGAAGTGGATGTGGTGCTGAACCTGACGGCGGGCATGGGGGGCGATATCGTCTTCGGCTCGGCCTCGCAGCCTTTCCCGGTGGCCGAGGGCACGGACATGATCGGCGCGGAGGAGCGCGTAGCCCATGTCGCCGAATGCCTGCCGGAGATTTGCACGCTTGATTGCGGGACAATGAATTTCGCTGAGGCCGATTACGTGATGACCAACACGCCCGGCATGCTGACCGCGATGGGCACCATGATGACCGAGCTGGGCGTGAAGCCGGAGATCGAGGCGTTCGACACGGGCCATCTGTGGTACGCCAAGCAGCTGGTCAAAGACGGTGTTTTGGATAGCTCCGCGCTGGTGCAGCTTTGTATGGGCGTGCCCTGGGGCGCGCCCAATGACCTGAACACCTTCATGGCGATGGTGAACAATGTGCCCGACGACTGGACCTGGTCCGCTTTCTCGCTGGGCCGCGACCAGATGCCATATGCGGCGCAAGCCGTGCTGGCGGGCGGCAATGTGCGCGTGGGGCTGGAGGACAACCTGATGCTCGACCGCGGCGTTCTGGCGACCAATGAGGCGCTGGTGGCACGCTCGGTTGAGATCATCGAGCGGCTAGGTGCCAACATCATGGGACCCGACGCTGTGCGGGAGAAGCTGGGGCTGGTTAAGCGGGCGCCGAAGTGAGGGGTTTTGCGCTAGTTGCATTGCTGGCGGTGGCGGGTTGCGCCTCCGTCGTGCCGCCGAGCTACCGGGATCAAAGCGTCACGATCTCCTCCAAAGCGGCATTTGACGCGCAGGCCTATGCGGGGCTGTGGTACGAGATTGCGAGCTTCCCGACCCCGTTTCAGGAGGGCTGCACCCGCACGCAAGCCAACTATTTTCCGCTCACTCCAGGGCCAGGCTACCGCGTCGTGAACACCTGTGAGGTGGATGGCGTGCAGAAGGATATCGAAGGCTTTGCGACGCCCGATGGGCCGGGGCGGCTTTTGGTCAAATTCGACGGCGTGCCTTTCGTCAAAGCACCTTATTGGGTGCTCTGGGTCGACGCGGATTATGAGACGGCCGTGGTGGGGACCCCATCGGGCCGGGGCGGCTGGATCCTGAGCCGAACACCTGACATTCGTGACGACAAGCTGACCGCCGCCCGCCAGATTTTGCAGTTCAACGGCTACGACCTGAGCGCGCTGAGGACGACGCCGCAATGATGATCGTCATCCTGCTGCTGGTGGCGATGGGCCTTGCTTTCCTGATGTCTGTTTTTGGCGGACGGTTTGACATACGAAAACCTGCAATTTGGCTTACAGGTCTGGGTGTCGCTGGTGCTGTGTTTTTCGTGATCGCCGTCGGACTGTCTGATAATGGGCCCTTCGCCATCATGGCTATCCTTGGCACGCTTATCAGCCTTGTCTCAATGTTTGGGCTGCTGAGCTTGGTGATACTCTGGGCCTACCGCCGCTGGAGCGGCTTTTATGAGGAGCGGTGAGATGAAAACGGCATGCATTGTCGGCGGCGGGGTGATTGGCGGCGGCTGGGCCGCGCGGTTCTTGCTGATGGGCTGGGATGTGCGGGTGTTTGACCCTGACCCGGAAGCGGAGCGCAAGATTTCTGAAGTGCTGAGCAATGCGCGCAGGTCGCTTCCGGGCCTGTCGGATCAGGCGATGCCCGAAGAAGGGGCGTTGAGCTTTCACGCGGAACTGGTTGACGCGGTCGCAGGGGCGGCCTGGATACAGGAAAGCGTGCCCGAGCGGCTCGAGCTGAAGCATAAGGTTTATGCGTCATTGCAGTCGGTCTGTGATGAGGGGGCGGTGATCGCGTCCTCGACCTCCGGGTTTAAACCCTCGGAGCTGCAGGAGGGGGCTTTGCGGCCGGGGCAGATCCTCGTCGCGCATCCGTTTAACCCGGTTTACCTGCTGCCTTTAGCTGAGCTGGTGCCCTCGGACGCGAATGCGCCAGAGATGATCGCGGGCGCGCAAGGCATTTTGCGCGAGATCGGGATGTACCCGTTGCATGTGCGCAAGGAAATTGATGCGCATATTGCCGACCGGTTTCTAGAAGCCGTTTGGCGGGAGGCGCTTTGGCTCGTCAAGGACGGCATCGCCACGACCGAAGAAATCGACGACGCCATCCGCTACGGGTTCGGGCTCAGATGGGCGCAGATGGGGCTGTTTGAGACCTACCGGATTGCAGGCGGCGAAGCAGGGATGAAGCATTTCATGGCGCAGTTTGGCCCGGCGCTGAAATGGCCCTGGACCAAGCTGATGGATGTGCCGGAGTTCACCGACGAGCTGGTTGATCTGATCGCCGGGCAGTCGGACGCGCAATCGGGGCATCACTCGATCCGGGAGCTGGAGCGCATTCGCGACAACAATCTTGTGGCGATGATGCGCGCGCTCAAAGCGCAGGACTTTGGTGCAGGCGCGATTTTGAACAAGGCGCAAGCGCCCGCGCCAGAGTTGGGCGACATCTCCAAGCCGATCCTGACGATCTCCCGCGCCATCCCGCTCGATTGGACGGATTACAACGGGCATATGAACGAGGCGCGGTATTTGCAGGCCTTTGGCGACGCGACGGACCGGTTCATGGAGATGATCGGGTGTGATGCGGAGTATATCGCGTCGGGCGGCAGCTATTTTACGGCGGAGACGCATATCCGGCATCTCGATGAGGTGCATGCGGGCGCGCGGATCACCGTGGAGACGCAGGTGATCCTGGGCGAGGGCAAGAAAATGCATCTGTTCCATGTGATGCGAGAGGGCGACCGTATGCTGGCCACGGGCGAGCATATGTTGATCCATGTGTCGTTGGAGACGCGGAAAGCGTCCGTCCCCGCGCCACATATTGAAGCCAAGCTGGTCGAGATTTCCCAGGCGCATGCCGGTTTGGGGCTGCCTGAAGGGGCCGGTGCGGCCGTGGGCAAAAGGTGAGGGTTCTGATCACAGCTGGTGCGTCGGGCATAGGGCGCGCTATGGGGCAGGCGTTTGCCGCCGAGGGTGCGGAGGTCTGGGTGACAGATGTGGATGCGGCCGCTTTGGCAGAGGTGCCCGAAGCGTGGCGCGCATCGCAGGTTGATGCGAGTGACGAGGCGAGTGTCGCGAGTCTCTTTAGCGAGATCGAAACCGCCTGGGGTGGGCTCGACGTGCTTTGCGCCAATGCGGGCATCGCGGGGCCGACGGCGCTGATTGAAGATGTGGCGCTGACGGATTTTCGGTCCTGCGTTGCGGTGAACTTGGAAGGTGCGTTTTTGGCCGCGAAATATGCGGCGCCAATGATGAAACGGGCTGGGGCCGGGGCGATGGTCCTAACCTCATCAACTGCGGGGCAATATGGCTTTCCGAACCGCGCGCCCTACGCGTCGGCCAAATGGGCTGTGATCGGTTTGATGAAGACACTTGCGATGGAGCTGGGGCCTTTTGGCATCCGCGCCAACGCGATTTGCCCCGGTGCAGTGGAAGGCCCGCGTATGCAAGGCGTCATGGAGCGGGAGGCGGCGGCGAAGGGCATGTCCTACGCGGCGGTCTACGAGGGGTATGCCAAGGGTACCTCGATGGGATCGCTGGTGCGCGCCGAAGATATTGCGGATATGGCCGTGTTCTTGGCGAGTCCGCGCGCGAGAATGGTGTCGGGCCAGGTGATTGCGGTGGATGGGCATACGGTGAACCCGGACCCGAAGCTTTGATCAGATTGGGCGGGCTGTCGCCCGCGCATATTTGATTTTGCTCTTTGAGGAAGCTTTGCTTCCTCAGCCGCAAGGGCAAACTCCATCAGGATATTTTTGAAACAATGAAGCTTTAGGCGATTTCTGCGCGTAGGTCAGTCAGAAGAGCAGGCAGGTCGCGCGAAGAGCTTTCAGACGCGCGGATGAGGCCGTCGAAATGGGCCGTGATGGCTTGGACGCGCTCGGTGTCGCGGAAGGCGATGTAGTTGCGGCCCAAATAGATCACGGCGAGGAGCGGGCCGAAGATTGTGACCGGCGCAGAGAAGAGCTTGCGCGCGTCAAACGGGTAGAGCCTGAGTGTTGGATAGAGCTGAGCATGCAGGTCGAGCATCCAGTCAATCTGGGCGCGCCGTGTCTCAGGCGGCAGGCCTGCGTAGTAGCCCTCGGCCCGCGCGAAAGCGTGCAGATCATGGATTGGCATGGCGATTTCATAGTCAGAGCGGGCTTGTCGCATCCAAGAGAGCCGGTCTTCTGAGGCGCCGATGGCTTGATCGGTGGTGCGGCCCAGATGTGGGGCGTATTCCCAGCGGAGCATGTCGCGGGTTTTCAGCATATCGGGCAGGCCAGCGGGGACGTGACGGATTTTGTAGCCCTTCGCTTCCTTGTGCCATTCGAAAATCTGTTCGTCGACAAGGGCACGGGGGGCTTCGGTCATGGTAAGCGAAGCCGCTAGCAGGTCTGCGGCTTGTTCAGGGCGCTCCGAGAGGCCCAGCAGCCAGTCAGCTGAGACGCCAAGCGCGCTTGCGCATTCAGCGACGAGCTGGGCATTGGGCAGCCGCGCGTCGCTGGTTTTTAGCAGTTGCGAGATGGTGGAGCGGTCAACACCTGCGGCGCGGGCGAGGCCGCTTTGGGTCTCAGCCGCCTGTTCCATGGCTTGGCTGAGGCGCGTGCGGAAAAGATGGGCGCGGTCGCGCTTGTCGGTTTTTTCTATCATATTGTGAATAAAATCACAGTTTGTTGTTTTTGTGAACAATTTTCTGAATTGTGAACAGGCGCATTGCGGGCAATCTTGCGTGCTATGGAGACTAAAGCACGCAGCATAGTGAAAGCCGTGATTTGGACCCTGACGGGACTTGTGATGATGTGCGGGGTCGGGTTTGCGATGACCGGCTCGTGGGAGCTTGGCGGGCAGATGGCGGTTTTGAATTCGTGCATCGGGCTCATTTGCTATGTGGTCTACGAACGCATTTGGTCACGCATCCGGTGGGGGCGTGATGCGGGTTGAGTGGCCGACCGTGTTGCTTTTAGGGGCGTGTTACGGGTTGTGGGGGCTTGGGACGACGGTTGTGGCGGGGTGGAGCCTTGTGGCCGGGATTGCTTTGGTTGCGGTTGCAGTGGCACTTTATTCTTCTCTGCAGCACGAGGTAATCCATGGGCATCCCTTCGCATCGCAAAGGTTGAACGAGGCGTTGGTCTTTCCGGCCTTGAACCTGGTTATTCCCTATATCCGCTTCAGGGACACGCATTTGGCGCATCACCGCGACGCCAATCTGACGGACCCATATGATGACCCGGAGAGCAATTTTTTGACCTCAGCGCAGTGGCGAGGGTTGCCGGGTTCAGTTCGCGCGGTTTTGCGGTTCAACAACACGCTGGCGGGGCGGCTGCTGGTGGGACCCGTTGTGGCGCAAGTGATGTTCACGCGCAGTGACTGGCAGCAGGGTGGTGCGCAGGTGCGGCACGGGTGGCTCTTGCATGGGGCCGGTGTTGCCTTGGTACTGGGGTGGCTTTGGACGGTTGGGCAGATGCCGCTTTGGGCTTATGGGGTGGCGGCCTATATCTCCCTCTCGATTGTCAAAATCCGCACCTTTCTGGAGCATCAGGCGCATGAGAAGGCGCGGGGGCGCACTGTGATTATCGAGGATCGGGGGCTGCTCGCCTTGCTGTTTTTGAACAACAATTTCCACGCGGTGCATCATATGCATCCGGGCGTGCCCTGGTACCGGCTGCCGGCACTTTATGCGCGAGGGCGGGCTCGGTTCCTGCGGTGCAATGAGGGCTATGTCTACCGCTCTTATGCCGAGATTTTCCGGCAGTATTTCTGGCGGGCTAAGGATGAGGTGGCGCATCCGCTCTGGCATCGCGACTGAGCCTGTGCCACGAGGGGGCCATGTCCTGGATCGCCGTCTCCGTCTTTGCCGCCTTCATGCAAAACCTGCGCTTCATGCTGCAGCGTTTTATGAAGAAGACGCAGCTGAGCACGGCCGGGGCGACTTATTCGCGGTTTCTTTTTGCTTTGCCGTTCATGCTGGTTTTGGTGGCAGGGTACGCGAGCGTGACGGAAGGGTCGCTGCCTGAGCGGGGCAGCCTGTTCTGGGCCTACACGGTGGTCAGCGGAGTTGCGCAGATATTGGCAACGGCCTGCGTAGTGGCGCTGTTTGGGCAGCGCAATTTCACCGTTGGCATCGCGCTGAAGAAATCGGAAGTGATCCTGACCGCGATGGTTGGTTTCGTCGTGCTGGGGGAACTGGTGACCTGGGGCGCGGTGCTGGCGATTGCGATTGGGTTTGCGGGGGTGATCTTACTGTCCGACCCGCCCAAGACGGATGTGGCTTTGCGGTGGCGCAAAAGGTTGTTCAACTCGGCATCCGGGTTTGGGCTCGCGTCTGGCTTGCTCTTCGGCATCTCAGCCGTTGGCTATCGAGGGGCGACGCTGGAGGTTGCTTCGGACGATCCGCTGATGCGGGCGATGGTGGCGTTGGCTGCGGCAGTGGCCTGGCAGGTGTTCATCATGACCGTCTGGCTTTTGTGGCGCGACCGGGCGGAGATTGGCCGGGTGATGGCGAGCTGGCGCGTGTCGGTTTGGACCGGGCTCACGTCAATGCTGGGCTCGCTGGGGTGGTTTGTGGCGTTTACCCTGCAAAACGCGGCCTATGTGAAGGCCGTTGGGCAGATTGAACTGCTCTTTACCTTCGCGGGCAGCTATTTCGTGTTTAAGGAGCGCAGCTCGGGCCGCGAAATCCTGGGCTCGGTGCTGATCGTGGCCTCAATCCTGGCGCTGATACTGACGGTATAGCTTATTGACGTGCGCGCTGTGCTGCGCGGACGCGGTCATTATGGGCGCGCTCATGCAGGGCGCGCAGGCTGAGCGGATTGTCCGCTTTTTCGGCGGTTTGCTTTGGTGGCGGTAGATTGAGCTGAGGGTAGTTTTCCCTGAAGTAGCCCAAAAGCAGCTCTTGCCGCGTATCAATAAAGTCGAGCAGGAAAGGGCGTTCCGTGGCACGTTGGCCGATCTGGGTCGGGACAGCGGCGCGGGTTTCGCGTGCCTGAATGGTGTAGACGGCGGTCAGGCCCAGCATCGTGAGGCTGATCGCAGTCAGGAAGCTTTTGATGATTTTGAGCAGCATATCTGGACGTCATGACAAATTACTTGGCGTAAAGCGTGCGTGCAGAATGTGGCAGGGGTGGGGAGAGAATTGGGTTTTTGATGCTAACGCACTGATGCAAGGTTCCGTCCGGCATCGCCGGACAGCCCCCGACCCTCCCCCCTCGGGAGGGGGCTGTCCTTTGTTTTGAGGAGTTTTAGACCTCGCTCATCACATCCGCCAGATACGCCAAATGCATCTCATGCAGCGCCTCTGACGGTTGGCGCAGGGTGAACGTCTCCCCGAACGGGTCGGGCGCAGTGATGGGGCTTCCGCTCATCTCGGCCAGCACGGCATGGCCGCAGAAGGGGACATAGGCCTCCGAATAGCCGCCCTCATGCGCCATGACGAGCCGCCCGTCGCACAGGTCATCGGCGGCCTCCATCACCTGTGCGGTCATGGCGCGAAACGTCTCTTGCGTCGCGAGCATGTGGGAGAGCGGGTCGGGCACGGCGGCGTCAAAGCCTGACGCGATGATGATCACATCGGGTTGGAACTCGGCGAGTGCGGGCAGGGCGTAGCGCTCCATCGCGTCGAGATAAAGCGCGTGCCCGCCGCCTTGGGGCAGCGGGATGTTGAGGTTGGTGCCGTCGCCCGCGCCGACGCCGCGATCCGTCGCGTCGCCCGTGTCCATCGGGTAGTTGCGTTCCTGATGGAGCGAGATGGTCAGCACATCCGGGCGGTCGAAGAAGATGGCCTCTGTCCCGTTGCCGTGATGCACGTCCCAGTCGAGGACCGCGACGCGGTCGGTGAGCCCTTCGGCCAAGGCAGCCTCCACTGCGATGGCGATATTGGCGAGCAGGCAGAAGCCGTTGGGGTGGTCCGGCAGGCAATGGTGGCCGGGCGGGCGGGAGAGCGCGTAGGCGTTATCACAGCGGCCTTTCAGAACCTCAAACAATGCGGCCTTGGCGAGGCCTACGGACAAGGCCGCGATCTCAAACCCGCCGGGGCCGAAGGGCGTGCGCAGGCCGAGCTCGCCCCCGCCTGCGTCGGAGACCTCCTTGAAGCGTTTGAGATAGGCTTCCGGGTGGACGCGGGCGAGGTCTTCCCACGTGGCTTCCGGCGCGGATTTGGTGTCGAGCGCGTCCCAGAGCCCGGTGACGCGCATCAGGTTGACGAGCCGGCGTTTGGTCTCGGGGTTTTCGGGCAAACCGCCGGAGGCCATGGGCTGCACGAAACCGCCCAAGGGCAGCATGCCTGCGTAATTGCCGTCTGCGTGCCAGAAGCAGCGCTCATCCCAGAAAAACGCGGTTTTGGTCATTTGGGCGCGCCCTTTTCAAGCCGGTAGCTGCCTTCAGGCAGGTTCAGCGCGGCAGCCATGTCGCGCAACTGACGCATTGAAAACGTCACGCGTTGCAGCCGGTCGGTGACCGGGTCATGCTGCTCTAGCGTGACGCAATCCTCAAACGCATTGACGGAGATATCCTCCTGCAGATGGGGGCTTCCCTCATCGACAAGGGTCACGAGAGTGGAGTCAAATTCATGCTCGATGGTGAACATATCGCCGCCTCAATTTACCATTAACTGGGATCAAACCAGCCTGCGCGGGAAAGTGCAAACGAATGCGGGGGTTGGGCAAGAGGGTTGGCGTGCCTGCGGCGCGCCATTATGTGTGACCTACCAAGAGATGGATTTGGGGAGGTTGAGGATGAAACGGTTTATGGTTCTGGCAGCCGCGGGGCTGATAGCGGCGTGCGAGCCGATCCCGGACGCGTCTGCACCCGCTCAGCGTATCCCGACTGAGGCTGCGCGACAGCTAGGAAGCACTGACGGATTGTCCCGTTCCGCAGCGCGCGCGAACTACGTCGCAGTGGTGCGCCGGATGGAACCTGTGGCCGAGGCTGAATGCCGACGTCTTTCCCCCAATTTGAATTGTGATTTTAAGGTTATTGTCGATGGCAATGCCAAGCTGCCGCCCAATGCCTACCAGACGCGCGACCGGACGGGGCGCCCGATCATCGGCTTCACGCAAGCGCTTTTGACGGATGTCAGCAACGCTGATGAGCTGGCTTTCATCTTCGGCCATGAGGCCGCGCACCATATCAGAAACCACCTGACCAAGCGGGCAGGCGGAGCGATTGGTGGGTCTTTGATCGGCGCGATTGCCGATGCGGCTTTGGGCACCGGCGGGCTGTTTGAAGATGCGGGCGGTTTTGTCGGCGGGCGTGTGCGCTCAAAAGAGCATGAGCTGGAAGCTGACGGGCTTGGAGCGATTATCGCAGAACGCGGCGGTTATGATGGGCTGAAAGGCGCGCAGTATTTTAACCGTATTCCGGACCCGGGCGACGTGTTTCTGGGCACCCATCCCCCCAACCAAGAACGCTTCGCCGCTGTGCGCCGCGCATTGGGGCGGTAGATGAACGACCTCGTCACAACCGAATGGCAACGCTTTGTGAACCGCTGCGTGTGGTCCTGGCAAGGCGTGGCCGAGGTGTGGCGGACGGAAGCCAGCTTCCGGTACTGGACGCTGATCAACATCTTTTCGGCCACGTTGGTCGTGGCCTTCCCGTTTTCGGGCGCGGAGCGGGGATTGATCATCGCTTTGGGTATTTTGATCCTGGCGGCGGAGATGTTGAACTCCGCCATTGAGCGCGCCGTGGATTACACCGGCAAGGACATTCACCCGCTGGCCAAGGCCGCTAAAGATGCTGGCTCCGCCGGGGTGGCGCTGACCGCCTGCGCGGGCGGTCTGGCCTGGATCTGCATTCTGGTCAGTTAGCGGATATCCGTGATTTCCGTGCCATAGAGGCAGCGCGGGAAGAACGGGTAAGCGTCGGTGGCAAAGTAGACGTATTCCCCGTTGAGTATGGCCCCGTTGCATTCATCGAGATTGCCGTAGCCGCGCACATACTCGAAATCCTCGTTATAAGTGCCGTCATATGTGCCGCCGGGCGCAGTCGCCCGCGTGCCGTTTTTCAGCATGTAAGAAGGCTTGGCCGAGCTGCCGACATAGTGGATTTCAAACCCGTCAGCGGCCCAGCCGATACGGGTGTCTGCGCTGGTGGGCTCTAGGGCTTCGGGCATGCCGTGATAGTGGTAGATGCCGTTGTGATCGACATGGGCGTGGTTTTCGTCCAGCCCGAGCGTGTTGTCCGGCCCCATCCCGTCGAGGTTCCAGCCGCTGGAGCGATCACGCGAGTGGCCGCGCGGGCTGGAGGCGTCGTAATAATCGGCCGTACCGGGGCGGATGATCACGCCGTTTTCCATGATGCCCGTGGTGCGGACTTCACGCGCTGTGCTGCCTTTTTCGGGGTCCGCCGTGACGCAGACATTGATGGATTGCGCAGAGATGGAATGCGGGTTGCCGCGATTTGGGAATTGGCCGATCTCGTGATCCGGGATGCCGTTGGAGCTGATGCATATCTGCGTGGACGCTTCATCAACATTAACGCGGTTGGTTAAGGCGAAAACGGCAGTGGCGAGGGTGGCTGTCACGGCAAGCGCGAGGAGGGCGGGTTTGAGCACTTTCATGGGGGCTGTCCTTTTTCTTTGTCTTTCCCCTTTCACGGCTGGCGCTTTCCTTTCCGTCGCGACAGATTGCATGCCATGAAGATTTTTGAGGCGGTGCTGAGTGACCGCGGGTCGAAATACGCGGTCTCCGGCGGGGCGTGTGGCAGCAAGGCGGAGGCGCAGGCGTTTCTTAAGGCGCTGTGCCGCAACAAGAAATTCGCCAAGGCCACGCATAACACCTGGGCGGTGATGCTTCCCTGTGGCACGCCTTTGAAAAACGATGACGGTGAAAGCGGCGCGGGGATGGTGATCTTGCGGATGCTGGAGCGCGAAGGTTTGAGCGGCGAAATCGTTGTCGTCACCCGCTGGTATGGCGGCACGAAACTGGGCGGGGATCGGTTCCGCCATGTGCAGGATTGCGTCCGATACTATTTAGAGAACCGCTAAGCAGGCTTGATTTTTGGCGTGGTTTGAACAGGGTGGAGGGGTATTGCGTTAAGGACCGTTAAGATGACCCCCTCTGAAATTAACAAGTACCGCCACCGCAAAGAGGCCTCCCGCTTCTACCTGACGCTCTTTGTCATCGCGCCGTTTCTGGGGCTTCTGGTGCTTTTTTCGATCCTGACGAGCGGGTATGGCTTCATCGGCATCCTGATTTTCCTCGCCTTCTTTTTCATCACCCGGTGGTTTTTGCACCATCTTGCGATGGCCAGTATTAAGAACAACATGGTGGCCGTGACGGAGAAGAGCTTTCCCGAAGTTTTCAAAGCCATTCACGAGGCGCGGGGCTTCTTTTCCTATCCTTACCCGATCGAGGCCTATGTGTTTGAGGAGGGCAGCTACAACATGCTGCTCGCGCCGATGATGCGTACGAAAGTGCTGCTTTTGCATTCCGAGGTGGTCGACCCGGAAAGCGGGGAGAATAAGGAGATGCGTTACCTGGTTGGCCGATTTGTCGGCGCCATGGCGGCGCGGCATTTCAGGTTCATGACCCTGGAGATGATCGTCGACGGGTTCGAGAAGATCGCGGTGTTCAACATTCTTTTGTACCCCTATCAGCGGGCCACGCAGCTGACTGGGGACCGGCTGGGATATGCGTTTATTGGGCATGACATTCAGACCTCGGTTCGGACATTGCTGCGGCTAAGCGCCGGACGGAACGTGGCGCACCGGGTGAATGTGAACAGCTTTCTCGAGCAAGGGCGTAACAGCGCGGGGTTTTTCAGCTTTGTCACCCGCATGTTTTCAAAGTTTCCGCACATGACGGAGCGGGTCAATTCGCTGGTCAGCTTTTCGCGGCGGTAACGGGGTGCGACACGTGTGCGCCTAAAAGGCAATCGACGTGCCGGCGCCCACCTCGCCGACACGTGACCTTAACTAAGTGGTGACTGCCACCATTGGGACTTTGCGCGCCCGTTCTTCTTGAGCGGCGTCATCCTGTGCTTCGCGTTGCACATATTCTTCAAAGAGGCGCGAGGCTTCGGCGTTTGATATGAACGAGCCTTCACCCTCCTCTTGCGCCGTGCCGTCTTCGACGGGATGGGTGTGTGCCAGGAATGCACCAATCTCAAAACAGGAGCGGAGCCATGTCTTGAGGCGGATCAGAACTTTGGATGTTTCCATATGATACCGTTGCCATCTGTCCGGGGCATTTTCGAAGATCGGTACCGAATTCCACGCGTTATGATTGGGCATGCGTGCCCATGTATTTGTATTCATTTTACTGCTCTCAATTTATTTTTTTGTTGTGCGACAATGACATCGCAGCGTCAGAATATGAGGGATCGAGTCCCGTGTAAGACCGCAAAATGGAAAAACACATTCTCCAAACTGGAAACAGTGATTTAGGCTGCCAGCCAACGTCACCTCACGCGAAGCCGCCGGTTCAGTTTGTGATGACTGTTTTGTCGGACGGAGGCGACATTTGCTGTCGCAGCAATTCTGTACTCAACTCGTTGAGCAATAGCTTTGCGCATGGGTCTCATTGGTGTGTGCTCTTGAAATGGATCAGTGGGGGCAATCAAATGACCCAAACTCAATGAGTGGAGGTTCCGTGAAATCTTCAAACCTCATAACCAGCCGGTTTGATGGGAGTTATCCGGCGTGCTGAAGCGTCAAACGCTGATTGAATTGAAGCGGCATGCTAGGCACAGCTGCTCAATGAATTCGTCGGTATGCGTCATGAACGTAAGATATCCGCCGTCCTCAAATGTGTAGATCGTCATATTCTCAGAATATTGCGCAGCGAAACCTGTGACGGAGGCATAACTTATCGACGGATCATGTCGCCCCTGCAGTAGGGTTATGGGAACCGGACATTTCGCAACCGCGCGACCCCAGTCTTCTGCGGCATATTCAAATACAAGGATCGGATAGTCTGTGCCCTGTGCTAAGGTTGCGTGCATGGCTTCGTCAAACGCCTCGATGACCTCCGGACTGTTTGTGGCTTCCAAATCGGGTGCAAATCCTTTGAGTTGCATGATGTGCAGGCGCCGGGAGCCGATCACTTTCCATGCCTTGATGGCCGCATAAACCATCGCACGGTAAATCCCTTTTGACTGTTTACGCGCACGAAGTAAGGCTTGCGCCAGCGGCGATTGAACGTCGTTTGGATCAAGCATGCTCGATGGTACCATGGTTGATTTTATGACTATCCTTTTAAGGCGATCTGCGAGCAATGGAGCGACTTGATAGACAAATACCGACGACATGTAATTCGTCATCAGCACAAAGCGTTCTCGGCCCAATTGGTCGGCGACGGTGGCGATGTCATTGGCAATCGTCTCCAGATAACCGCATTCGGGTCCAGGCGGGTCCGTTTTGCCAATGCCTGGACGGCAGATAACAGCAACGCAGAGCCCGGCTTTGGCAAAGCCCTTTTCAACTTGCGCCGGAAACCCGCGAAGCGTCGCATCTTGCAATGATATTATCAGATCGCCCTTAAGATCACCCGACAACAGCAAATCAATCGTCCGCCCGTCCTTTCCCAGGACAGAGAATTCCTTGCGAAATGGGTGCTTGGCGGTGGCTGCAATTGGCGACACGTCCTGAAAGAAATGTGAAAACGACAGCGCGTCGCGCATCAGCTCCGTTTGGGAGCTCGCCCCTGATTTGTTGAGGATGGTCTGTATCTGGGTCCGCACAGTCACTGCGGAGGTGCCGCGCAACTGCGCAATTTCCTTCTGGGTGTGCCCTTCGAGAAAAGCCAGAAGCACCGCGCTTTCGGCACCGGTCAACCCGTACGCAGTGGTCAGAAAGGCCTGAATGTCTGCCGACCATTTGCGGTCAACGATAAAGACCAGCATGCGTTCATTGCGCGCCTCCACCGTGGGAACAAACACGAGCGTTGCGGCTTTCTCAGATGCTGTGCTGGGCGCGCGCTTGATGATAACCGAGCTGGCCGCGTTGCGTCGCAGCAGGCCCGCGCGAATGACATCGGACAGGTCCTGCCCGCCCTCGATTGCGTAGGGCAGGGTGTCGATCGCATCACCGGGGCTGACCGGCAAATGCGCAAGCGCCGTCTCATTCATGTCGCGCAACTGGCCGTCGCGGTCCACGACCATCACCGCATAGGGCAGCGCGTTGATCATTTGCCGAAGCTGCGGGGAAATGAGCCCGGCATCCTCTGCCGAAAGCGCGGTCAGTGTGTCGTCAACGCTGGTTTCCAATGCATCGATATCCGCCTGACTGGGCGCTGACCGCTCGAAAACCGCGTTCCAGCTGCGCACGAATTCCGCGATCTGAGCGGGGTTTTCCGAGACAAGGCGCAAGCTTGTTTCGACGTCCTTCAATGGGCCTGACCCGCGCACTCTCGCACCAACTCCTCGTGGCAGTTTCCGCATACTGAATTTGCAGTATGTCAGGGCAATTCGGATCTGCAAACGTCGATTCTGTATCGCGGTGATCGGGGGGAACATGCTTCTCGTCCGCAAAATGACCTTCATATGGAGTGAAAGATGAGCATTTTCCGAGTAACACTCGCAGCCGGTTGTTTGGCTGCCGGCGTAGCGCAAGCTGGCGTCGTAGATTTTACGGACGGTTTTTTCGAGCAGGCACTGATCACAATGCCGGTTGGGACCCCGGTACCAACAGAGTTCGTAGAGGAAGCTGACGGGGTGCGTTTTACGGTCACACCGCAATTCCAAGACAATGTACCACGTCCCTATATTTCATCCGACGGATTGACCTTCGGGCCGCAAGGCAGTCCGCTTACGGGTCTGAGCATCGTTCCAGATCAGGACATCGTGCTCACCTCGCTTGAGGGTCGTCTTGTAAACGCACCACAGTTTTTCTTTTTTGAACCGAGAATCATCGTACCAGCCACACCCGATTTCCCGGGCTTCGCCGGACGGCCCTTCGTGTCGCAGACACTCATATTTGACTACGACCTCAGTGAAGAAACACTTTTTAATGGCACTTACACTCTTGCCGCAGGAAGTACGCTCTTCATCGATTACTTTACGGACCAGCCAGGCGATGGTTGTATCACACGTCTCTTTTTTAATGGAGTTTCGGGCGGCACCGACCCGATTGACCCTGTAGACCCTGGTATCTCAGCGGTTCCGTTACCAGCCAGTGGTTTGCTCTTGCTGTTTGGTCTGGGCGGGATCGCTGGGCTCAGACATGCGAAACGAGGCGCGCCAGCCCGGCAAGACACCTAACCTCAAAACCAGAATGCAGCCCAGGCTTTGCCGTGCCGAAGCCTGGGCCTGCTTGGCAACTTCGGCGCGGCATTTTCGCTTCATGACGCTGGAGATGATCGCGGACGGGTTCGAGAAAATCGCGGTTTTCAATATTCTTCTTTACCCCTATCAGCGCTCGACCAAGCTGACAGGCGACGGGCTTTGTTATGCGTTTATCGGCCATGACATTCACACCTCCTTGCGCACCTTGCTGCGGCTCAGCGCCGGACGGAATGTTGCACATCGGGTGAGCGTGAACAGCTTTCTGGAGCAAGGCCGCAACAGCGCGGGCTTCTTTAGTTTCGTGACCCGGATGTTTTCGAAATTCCCGCATATGACGGAGCGAGTGAATTCACTGGTGAGCTTTTCGCGGCGGCAGGGTGAGTTCGGTGGAGTTTGGCTCGGAATCAAGCGCGTAGCGCGCCGAGTCAGGTTCTGAGCGTTTCGCCAATGGTTCGAGAAGCGATCAGAACGCCCGCCCGGACAGGCTGACGCTTTGTTATCTTCGCGCATCGCTCTGATGGAAGATGTGTTTTGCTGACATAGAGTTCTGCTGAATGGGCCTTGTGGCGTCACCCCACGTGCAGCCACTGGCTCGGCTTGGGGAAGAGTGGTTTGCGGACCAAGCTGACCTTCGTTTACTATTGTCGATCACTCAAGAAGACCCGTGCTCTGCACGATCAATCGCCTTGGTTAGGGACTTTGCTCCATCATCAATCTTGACACTCAAGACCTTCAAATCGGCTCTCCTGTAAACCTTCTTTGGCGAACGTGTTTCAAAGCTAAAAATGAGTCCACGATAAATATTGACGTTCGAAATTTCCCTCTTCCCATTCACCAATAGGGCGACGCGAAACCACATATCTTGAAACTCTGGTGCGGAAAGTCGAACTTCTTCAAGCGGATCACGAAACCGCAAAACATTGATTTTACTGTTCGTTTTCTCAATAAAAAAACCTCTAAGCAGCTGCTGTTGTAGAAGTCGCTGTGCTTCGGGCTCACAATTATTGATCCCGGCATTCAGTATAACCTGTTCATGATGCCTCAGCCTCCAACTCCCTTCACCAAACAAAACGAAGACTGTTTCGTTAGCTTGCCTGAAAAACTGTCGAATATGGTGAACCAAGCCGGGCTGCCCCCTTCAATCAGGCCCATTGTACTGTGCAATGAGACAGTCTTCTAACCAACCTCGAAGGTCAACTCTGGGCTCAAAGCTGACCTTTTGAGACTGTTGCGCCCCGGTAACTCTGATTTGGCTCCGCCCGCGATTGGCTGAAATGATACCCCGGATCATTTCCGAGACGCCAACTTACCGGGGCTTCGCCCGTCAAATGACCGAAACGGTCCCCCGGACCGTTTCCTAGGAGGTCATTCGACCCCACAAATCATACTCCCCCGCTTCATCCACCTCGACCGTCACCAAGTCGCCAACCGATAATTCCTCGAACCCTTCATCAATGAACAGGTTCCCGTCGATCTCCGGCGCGTCGGATTTGGTGCGGCAGGTGGCGCCGCCATTTTCGGGATCTAGGTCGATCTAGTCGACAATGACTTGGCACGCCTGGCCGACTTTTGCGGCCAGTTTCGCCTCGGAGATGGCTTGGGCTTTCTCCATGAACCGTTCCCACCTCTCTTGCTTCAGCTCAGGCGCGACATGGTCGGGCAGGGCGTTGGAACGGGCGCCGTCGACATTTTCGTATTGGAAGCAGCCGACGCGGTCGAGCTGCGCTTCGCCGAGCCAATCGAGCAGCGTTTGGAACTCCTCCTCCGTCTCGCCTGGGTAGCCAACGATGAAGGTCGAGCGGAGCGTGATGTCGGGACAATCCGCGCGCCAGGCGGCGATCTCGTCCAGCGTCTTTGCCCCATGCGCGGGCCGGGCCATGCGTTTGAGCGTGTCCGGGTGGGCGTGCTGGAAGGGGATATCGAGATAGGGCAGCAGCGCGTTGCCTGCGTCCGCCATCATCGGTATGAGCTCGCGCACATGGGGGTAGGGGTAGACGTAGTGCAGACGTACCCAAAGCTCATCAGCCGGGGCAAGGCGGCCCAATTCGCGGGCCAGATCGGTGATGTGGGAGCGGACGTCGCCGGCTTTCCAAGGGTTTACATCATAGCGCCGATCCAGACCATAGGCGGAGGTGTCTTGGGAGATGACGAGCAGCTCTTTCACGCCGTTCTCCACCAGCTTTTCTGCCTCCCGCAGCACGGCATGGGCGGGGCGGGAGGCGAGCTTTCCGCGCATATCTGGGATGATGCAGAACTTGCATTTGTGATTACAGCCCTCGGAAATCTTGAGGTAGCTGTAGTGGCGCGGGGTCAGCGAAACGCCGGTGGCAGGCAGCAGGTCAATAAACGGATCGGGGGCGGGCGGCACGGCCTGGTGGACCGCGTCGAGCACCTGTTCGTATTGGTGCGGGCCGGTGACGGCGAGGACAGAAGGGTGAGTGCCGCGGATATAGTCTTCTTCGGCGCCGAGGCAGCCGGTGACGATGACGCGGCCATTCTCATTCAGCGCCTCCCCGATGGCCTCCAGGCTTTCGGCTTTGGCGCTGTCGAGGAAGCCGCAGGTATTGACGATCACCGCCTCCGCACCGCTGTAATCAGGGGAAATCGCGTATCCTTCGGCCCTAAGCCGAGTGAGGATGCGTTCGCTGTCGACCAGCGCTTTGGGGCAGCCGAGGGAGACCATGCCGATCCGCGGTTGGCCATCGCGGGACGGCTCAGCAAGGCGCGCTTTGGGGGCGATATCGGGGCGAAGATCAGGCGGATTTTGAGACATGGCGCTTGATAGAGCCAATAGGCGGGCGCGGAAAGAGCCAGTTTGGGCCTGGTTTCGCGCGAATTGACGTCACGTCATCACTGCGAAGTGAGAGGTTTTCCACGTTTTTCCCCTTAAAATTGACTTAAATTAAGGTCAAACAGCCTCGCAAGATCATGAGTTGGAGAACCATAATGATTAAGGCATCTACGATTGCCGCGGGCCTCGCCTTCGCTTTGGCAGCATCGGCGCAAGCTGCTGTGTTCGATTTTAACGACGCGGCCTTCCTCGACACCACCGTCGACAGCGTGACAACCAGTGACGGGTCGATCACAGCCACCCTGACGACCAAGCGCAATGCGCGCGGGACTTTGATTGACGGCATCGCTGCGATTTTTGACACACAGAACCCAAATAACGGGTTGAGCGGCAGCAATGGCGACAATGACCTGACCGAAGGGTCGGGCCTCTTCACAGGTACTGGCTTTGGCGGTGCCCTGATCATTTCGGAGACCGGGAAAACCGCTGGCGTTGCTCTGTCGCCTGCTGATGACAATGCCTCTGGCGGCACCATCACATTCGACTTCGGCTCGACCCTGGTTAACCTGGTGAGCTTTGACATCCTCGACGACGCGACCGTTACAGCGATTTCAAACGGCGTTTCGGTCACCGCTATCGTTGGCACAGATGGCGGCTTCGGCACGGGCTTCGACCTGAGCGCATTGACCAACGTGTCCACTGTGACCTTCGACTTTAACGGCGCATCCGGTGCGATCGACAACTTCGTCGTGAATGCAGTGACGCCGGTGCCTCTGCCTGCCGGTCTGCCTCTGCTGCTGGCTGGCCTGGGCGGCTTCGCCCTGCTGCGCCGCCGCAAGTAAGCGACCTCTATAACCTGCTTCAAAACGCCCTTCCGGATCGGAGGGGCGTTTTTCGTTTGGGTGGTGCTATGTGCCGCTAGCTTGCGCTCGCCCTCGGCGGCCCCCATATCTTAACTATAAATGCAGGTGATTTAATGGTTGAGACGTATAGACCGACGCTTGAAGATTTGGGGATCGAACCCACCGAGGCGGAGCAGCGCTTGCTGGAGAATTGCAAGCTGGGAGTGACGTCGTTTTTTGGTCCCGGTGTCCCAAATGAGCCGACGCATAAAAATACGATCCGGGCGGAAATCATACGGTTTCTGTTGCTTGGTGGGTGTGAGAAAAATCCGGTACATGCCAAAGGTGTTCAGATTTTTGGGGCATGGATTGAGAGTAAGCTCAATCTTGAAGCGATAGATACGCCGCGTGAGCTTATTGCCTTCGATTGTCGGTTTTCAATGCCAATCGAAATGCGGGATGCACGCTTGGGGTCTTTGAACCTGAGCGGGTCTCGGATAGCTGAGTTGTCCGCGCAGTGCGCGCGCTTTGATCGCAACCTGATGCTCAGAAATAAGTTCTGTGCATCCGGAACGGTTGATCTCGGCGGCGCACGCATAGGAGGGCAGCTGAACTGCGATGGCGGGCAGTTCGAAGCCGAGGGAAATGATGCACTGAATTGTCACCAGCTCGTTGTCGAAGAAAGCGTGTTCCTTCAAAATGGGTTCCGTGCGACTGGTCCAGTTGATTTCGGCAGCGCGCGCATAGGAGGCCAGCTGACCTGCAGTGGCGGGCAATTCGAAGCCGAAGGAAATCGAGCACTGATGTGTCAACGGCTTTTTGTCGCGGGAAGTGTGTTCCTTAGCGATGGGTTCCGTGCAGCTGCTTGCGTTGATTTCGGCAGTGCACGCATAGGAGGGCAACTGAACTGCAGTGGCGGGCAATTCGAAGCCAAAGGAAATCAAGCACTGACGTGTGATCAGCTTGTTGTCGAGGAAAGCTTACCACCCTTCAAAAGACATGCCCTGATTTGACGTTCGGCTGAGATCTGTGATTCAAGGAGTCTCCCTTGCGTGTTTGGAGGCTGATATGACGGGAAACAGTTGTTTTTCA
>JAPORH010000134.1 GCA_026710325.1 Litoreibacter sp.
CCACTAACAAATTCAGGGCGTTTGGCCGATCACAAATCATTCATACCCCCTCCTTGTACATGGCGCGTATCGCCCTGCCGTGGTGGCGGGACCAATCATACTACGACCAACCCGGGCGCGGCAGCTACGCGACAGATGGCGGTGGCGTTTTGATCACACAGGCCATTCATGTCCTGGACCTGATGCTCAGCCTGACTGGCCCGGTTGAGCAAGTCTCTGCTATGACCGCCACAACGCCGCTTCACCAGATGGAGGCCGAGGATTTCGCCGTCGCGGGCCTACGGTTTGAAAGCGGCGCAGTCGGTTCCTTGGTCGCAACAACGAGCGCGTTTCCGGGCGGTCCCGAGACGTTGGAGCTTGATTTCGCACACGCGGCCCTACGGCTTTGCGCCGGCGAGCTTACAATCCATTGGCGCGACGGGCGGGTAGAAACCTTGGGCGAGGTCACAGGCACGGGTGGCGGTAGCGATCCCATGGATTTTCCCTGCGACTGGCATCGCGATCTGATCGCTGATTTTGCAAACGCCTTGCGAACGGGTCGCGCACCAAGAATAACGGGGCGTGAGGCGCTGAAGGTCCATCGTTTGATTGATGCCATAGAGCGCGCGGCACAGTCGGGCAGCGTGGTAGACGTGGAGAAAAACAGATGAGTTTACGGTTTGCGGCCCTCGGCCTTGATCACCGGCATATCTACGGGATGTCCCAAGGCATGATCGACGCCGGATGCGAACTGGCCGCCTATTGGACCGAAGGACAACCGCAGCCTTTTGAGGGGTTTAAGAGCCGATTTCCGGAAGTACCTTACCGCGCGCTTGATGCAATCCTGTCCGACGACAGCATTTCTTTGGTGCTGATTGCAGCCCCGCCAGCAGAGCGCGCGGGACTTTCGCTGCAAGCCATGAATGCAGGCAAGGACGTCATGTTGGACAAACCGGGCTGCCTCACGCTGCAAGAGCTGGAGGAGATCGAACGTGTCGTCCGCAATACAGGGCGTATCTGGTCGGTCAATTTTTCCGAGCGGTTCGAGGTTCCTGCGACTACGCTTACCGACCAATTGCTGGCGGACGGAAAGATTGGGAGGCTGATCCACATCATCAGCCAAGGCCCACATCGTTTGAACGCCAAAATGCGACCGGAATGGTTTTGGGATCCGGTCCTGTATGGCGGCATTATTGGCGATATCGGGATGCATCAGATCGACCAATTCCTGCATTTCGCGAAGGCCGACAATGCCGAGATTGTTCATGCGGCAGTCGATAACCTAAACACCCCTGAGCACCCGGCTTTTCAGGATTTCGGGGAGATGAACCTGCAAGCAGGCGAGGTTCGTGGATATGTCAGGCTGGATTGGTTCACGCCCGATGCCGCGCCGAATTGGGGCGACGGGCGACTAACGCTGCTCGGCACAGATGGGTTCATTGAGCTGCGCAAGTATATGGACATCAGCGGCAAGCCCGGCACGGATCACGTCTTTCTTGTCAATGGGACCGAGGAACGCCGGTTTGACGCAAGCAACGCGGGAACACCCTATTTCGCGCGTCTGCGCGACGATGTTTTAAACCGAACCGAAACAGCCTGCGCCCAAGCTCACAGCTTGACGGTGACGCGGCTTGCGATCGAAGCACAAATGAAAGCCGATAAGGCGCGAAACGGCTGCTAACCAAATAGCTTGGCGGTCTTGGATCGCCCGAAGCCTTTGATCAGTTTTGCCCCATAAATTCCCGTTGCTTGCGGGTGCAATCAGGTCTCTTCAGAAAGGAGCCTACGTTTTTCTGCGAGCACTTCGCGTCGTTGGCGTTCAATCCCTGTCCGAAACGACTTCTCAACAAAGTCGATATGTTTTCCGGCCGCCTCTGCAGCGGCGGAGCCATCCCCCTCGATCACGGCGCCTCCGAGCGCCATATGTTGATCAAGCAGGGTTTTGCCGGACCCATCAATGGATTTCAGAAACGCGCGGTTGTAAAAGACCCCTTGCTTCGTAAGCTCGTAAATCGAGGCCATCATATGAATGAGCGTCGCATTCTGGCTGGCATCCACGATTGCCGCATGAAGCGCATGGTCGGCGCGCATCTCCGCATCGTCATCCTGCGCTTTCCAAGCCTGTTCGATATTGGTCAGGATTTCTTCAATGCGGGTTTTGTCGGCAGTCGTGGCGCGTTCGGCGGCCAATCGCGCCGCGAAACACTCCTGCTCCCGCCGGTATTCCAGATAGTCGAAAAAGGCAGGCTCATGGCGACCGTATAGTGCCAGGAGCGCAGGAAGCATGGCCTGCCCGGTGAGCGCCGACACAAATGTGCCCTCGCCGTGTTTCGTTGTCACGAGGCCGCGGTCTTCGAGGACCTTCAATGCCTCCCGAAGCTTGGGGCGCGAGATACCGAGCATGTCTGCCAGCTCTCGCTCGGATGGCAGCTTGCAACCCTGCCTGAGGATACCCGACGCGATCAAATCCTCGACCTGAGCGACTGCGGCATCAGCCACTGATTCGTGTCCAATCGGTTCGAAAAGTGCGGTGGTGCTCATTGGGTCGCTTCCTGATTCTTGCGTCATTATCGCCTCCCATGGTCAACAAATATAACCTCTCTTCAAGAAGGGTCAAGACCAACGGAAGCAGCCGCACGCTCTGAAAACAAACGAAAAAACTGAAATTGATCCAGATCAAAGCGATCACTAGGGCATCCATGCTTCAAATATCTCAAGCAGGATGGCCGATGAAGAATTTCTCATTCGCTTGACTGGTAAATAAAATTGCCCTCTAAAAGAGTGGTACATAAAGTTGACCAATGGCCGATGCCGGCCTCAATGTCTTGGAGGAGACACTCATGAAAAAACTTCTCACCAGTGCGGCCATCGCTGCCTCGTTGCTTGCCGCTCCCGCGACCGCGGGCGACAAACTGCTGCTAAAAACGCCTATTGCGTTCTCGACAGCATTGCCCGGCCTTGGCTCCCCAATTCCGCGTGTTGCCGAACAGGTCGCGCTGATGTCTGGCGGCACGATGAAGATGAAGGTCTATGAGCCGGGCAAGCTGGTTCCGCCCTTCGAAATTCTTGACGCTGTCTCTTCGGGCAAGATCAACTCCGGCTATACGACAGCTGGCTACTGGGCTGGCAAAATCCCAGCCGCTCCGCTCTTCTCGGCGGTTCCATTCGGTCCTGAGGCTGGCGAATACATGGCCTGGCTTTACTACGGCAACGGCCTGACACTGTACCAAGAGATGTATGACCAGGCGGGCTATAACGTGAAGGTCCTGCCCTGCGCCGTGATCGCACCAGAAACATCTGGCTGGTTCGCAAAGGAGATTGCTGGCGTCGAAGATCTTGAAGGCCTGAAGATGCGCTTCTTCGGTCTGGGCGGCAAAGTCATGCAAAAGCTTGGCGTTGCAACATCGCTGCTTCCAGGCGGTGAAATTTTCCCGGCTTTGGAAAAAGGCGCAATCGACGCGACCGAGTTCTCAATGCCTGCCATTGACGCACGCCTCGGCTTCCACAAGCTCGTGAAGTACAACTACTTCCCCGGCTGGCACCAGCAAGCAACAGTGTTTGAGCTGCTGATCAACAAAGACGTCTGGAACGAGGCGAGCGAACAGCACCAAGCCATTCTGGAAAACGCCTGCAAAGCTTCCATGACCGACAGTTTTGCTGAAGGCGAAGCCATCCAAGCCGCCGCCTTGATCGACAATGTCGAAAACAACGGTGTCACCATGGTCCAATGGTCGCCTGAGATGCTGGAAGTCTTCCGCGCCACCTGGAGCGAAGTCGCAGCAGAAGAAGCGGCCAAGGATGAGTTCTTCGCGAAGGCTCTGGCTGACCTGAACGCATTCCGGACCGACTACGATGTCTGGAAAAGCAATGCCTTCCTGCCTCGTACTGGCGGCTACACTGCTGTTGGTGTGAAAAAGAACTAAGGACTTCAGCGCGCTTTCCCTCCCAATGGCGCGCTGATCCACAAGCCGGGGCGAACCCTTCCTTCGCCCCGGCTCTATCCAAAACCCGATGATTGCAGTGTCGCCCGATGAGCCGGGCAGAACTGGGGACCCGCTTCCCTAAGGAGACCTCTCATGCCGACAGACATCTCACCCAATGACCCAATTGAGACATACGAGCATATTCTCGAACACCCGGAGACCGATCGCCAGCCAGTAGCCGTAGCGCTCGACAATGGTGTGAAGATGGTGGGTCACGTGGTGATGTGGGCGAACGTCTTGCTGATGGGCGCGATCTTCAGCCAGGTCGCACTGCGCTACCTCTTCAATCAAAACTACCCAAAACTCGACGAAGTGCAGTGGCACTTCTATGGGCTGGTCACAATGATCGGCATTTCCTACGCGCTGGTCACCGACAGCCACGTGCGCGTTGACGTCCTGCACATGAACCTCTCACGCCGCACGCAGCGGGTGATCGAGGTCCTTGGCATCCTGACGCTTCTGACCCCGTTCATCTATCTGATGATCGATCAGGGCTACGACTATTTCTACGACAGCTTCCGCGTGAATGAGAGCTCGGACAGCCCGACCGGCCTGCCCGCCCGCTGGGCCTTCAAAGCAGTGATCCCGATCAGCTTCGTTTTGCTCGCCATCGCAGCGGCAGCCCGCTTGATCCATGACGTGCACGCCTTGATCGCGGCCCCGGCTGACGAGTTCGAAGGCCTCAAGCTGCGCCGCGTGGTCTTGCTGATGTTGGGCTTCGCAGTTGTTACAGTCGCGCTGACCTTCCTGGTGGAGACCACCGAGGAAAAGCTGGTCATCGCCATGTTCCTGACTTTCATTGCGCTTCTCTTCACCGGATATCCGGTGGCTTGGGTTCTGGCCGGTGTGGGCGTCGCTTACTGCGGGCTTGCCTACCTTTTTGACAATGACTTGATGCTTTGGACAGGTCTCGAAAGCACCTTCACCGGTCTGGATTACCTGACGCTCGGCGCGGTTGTGAACCGTGTCTACGCCACCATGTCCAACGCCGTCCTTGTTGCGCTGCCCATGTTCATCTTCATGGGTCTGATGCTAGACGAAAGCGGCGTGGCCGAGCGGTTGATGACCTCCATGCAGCGGCTCTTTGGGACGGTGCGCGGCGGTTTGGCCATCACGGTGACCTTGATCGGGATCATCCTCGCGGCCTCCACCGGTATCATCGGCGCTTCTGTTGTTCTGCTGGGCGTGTTGTCCCTGCCATCGATGATGCAGCAGAAATACCAACCGACTTTGGCCGCTGGCGTCGTCAGCGCATCGGGCACCTTGGGCATCCTGATCCCGCCTTCAATCATGTTGGTGATCATGGCCGACCAGATGGCGCTTTCTGTGGGTGATCTGTTCATGGCTGCGGTCTTCCCCGGTGTGATCCTGGGCGTGCTTTACCTGACCTATATCTTCGTCATCGCGCAGCTGAAGCGCGACGCAGCGCCCGTGCCAGAGGGGGCTACCCGCCCCGACTGGTCCGCAGTCAAAGATGTGGCCATCGCGGTTCTGCCGACACTCGGTCTGATACTTGCCGTACTGGGCTCCATATTTGCAGGCCTGACGACGCCGACCGAGGCTTCCGGCATCGGCGCATTGGGTGCCATGTGCCTGGCCCTTGGCTACCGCAAACTGAACCTGTCCAAGCTGTGGAATGTCTGTGTGTCGACCTTCAACACGACCGCCTACATCTTCGCGATCTTTCTTGGCGCGACGGTCTTCTCCTACGTCCTGCGTGAGTTGGGCGGGGATGAGCTGATCGAGCATTTGGTCGCCTCCACCGGCCTTGGTCCGAATGGCACCGTGCTGTTCATCCTCGGCCTTGTCTTCTTGCTGGGCTTCGTGCTCGACTGGATTGAGATCACGCTGATCGTCCTGCCGCTTATGCGCCCGATCATCAACGGCCTCGGCATCGACATCCCTGGTTTTGGGGTCATCGACGAGCCCGCGCTGATCTGGTTCGTGATCCTGGTGGCCGTGACGCTGCAAACCAGCTTCCTGACACCGCCAGTAGGCTTCGCGCTCTTCTACCTCAAAGGCGTTTGCCCGCCGGAGATCAAGCTTGGCCATATCTACACGGGCATCATCCCCTTCGTATTGCTGCAGCTCTTTGGCCTGGCCTTGGTCTTCTACTGGCCGCAGCTGGCGACCTGGCTCCCATCGGTGGCGTATTGATCACCCTCAAGTAGCAACGCGATAGGGAATAGAAAACAATGATGCGCCTCTCCGATTGCCATAACTTCCAAGACTTCCGGCGGCTGGCCAAGCGCCGCCTGCCGGGACCGATCTTCAACTATATCGACGGCGGCGCCGACGATGAGACGACGCTTCGCGCCAATAGTTCTGCGTTCGATCAATGCGATCTTCTGCCCTCGGTTCTGACCGGCGTGTCAGATGTGGACATGTCGGTCGAGGTCATGGGCCAGAAGCTGGACATGCCCATCTACTGCTCGCCAACGGCTTTGCAGCGACTGTTCCACCATCGCGGTGAGCGCGCTGTGGCTGCGGCAGCGGAGAAACACGGCACCATGTTCGGCGTATCGTCGCTTGGGACCGTATCTTTGGAAGAGCTGCGCCAGCAGCACAGCAACCCGCAATGCTACCAGTTCTACTTCCACCGCGACCGCGGCCTGAACCGCGCCATGATGCAGCGCGCCAAAGACGCGGGCGTCGAGGTGATGATGTTGACCGTTGACAGTATCACGGGCGGCAATCGCGAACGTGACAAGCGCACAGGTTTTTCCATCCCGTTCCGCCTAACGCTGGCAGGCATGCTACAATTTGCCATGAAACCGGCCTGGGGCATCAACTACGTCACCCATGAACGCTTCCGCCTGCCCCAGCTGGAGGATCACGTGGATATGGGTGGCGGTGCCTCTTCCATTGGCGGTTACTTCACCGAAATGCTCGACCCGTCCATGAACTGGGACGACGTGGCCGAAATGGTTGCCGACTGGGACGGGCAGTTCTGCCTCAAAGGCATCATGACCACTGAGGATGCGCGCCAGGCCGCGGCCATCGGCTGCACCGGCGTGGTGCTGTCGAACCATGGCGGGCGCCAGCTTGATGGGTCCCGCACACCATTTGACCAACTCTCCGAAGTCGTCGACGCGGTCGAACACCGCCTCGACGTGATGATGGATAGCGGCGTGCAGCGCGGCACTCATGTGCTGAAAGCCCTTTCGCTTGGGGCCAAAGCCGTGGGCATCGGTCGCGGATATCTCTATGCGCTCGCCGCTGCCGGGCAACCCGGGGTCGAACGCGCCCTTGGCCTCATGCGCGACGAGATTGAACGGGACATGAAATTGATGGGCGCCACCAAGGTCTCCGATCTGGGTCGCCACAACCTGCGCTTTCGCGATCACGCCGAAGCGCCCGCATTCAGGATGGCTGCAGAATGACCAATGACGCGCTGATCGCAGAACTCCAATCCATCGTCGGCCGTCGCCATGTGCTCACGGGCGAGCGCACGACCGAGCGGTTCCGTCGCGGTTTCCGCTCCGGCGAAGGGGCTGCGCTCTGCGTGGTCCAACCAGGCACACTTCTGGAACAATGGAAGGTGCTGCAAGCCTGCCATGCGGCGGACAAAATCATGATCCTGCAAGCCTCTAACACCGGCCTGACGGAAGGCTCGACCCCAAAAGGCGGATATGACCGGGACGTCGTGCTGATCAATGTCAGCCGGATGGACCAACTGCATTTAATGCAAGGCGGGGAGCAAGTGCTGAGCTTTCCCGGCGCAACACTGTTTGAGCTGGAAAAGCAGCTACGCCCCTTGGGCCGCACGCCGCATTCGGTCATCGGCTCCTCCAGCATAGGCGCGTCCATCTTGGGCGGCGTTTGTAACAATTCGGGCGGCTCGCTCTGCGAGCGTGGGCCCAGCTATACCGAGCTTGCGCTCTACGCGCAGATCACCGGCAATGGCGATTTGAAACTGGTCAACCACCTAGGGATCGAGCTCGGCGAGACACCTGAAGAGATTTTCGGCAAGCTCGACGCGGGCGATTTCGATCTGGCAAGTCCGATGCCGGAGGGAAAAAACGCTTCTGACCCCGATTATACGACCATTCTGCGCGATGTCGAAGCTGACACCCCGTCACGCTACAACAATGACGACCGGCTGCTGTTCGAAGCCTCGGGTTGCGCGGGCAAGCTGATGGTCTTCGCGGTACGCCTCGATACGTTTCCGACCTATGAGCGCGAGCAGGTCTTCTATATCGGCACCAATAACCCTGACGATCTGACGGAGCTACGCCGCCACATCTTGAAGGAGTTTGAGACCCTTCCCGTATCCGCTGAATATGTGCATCGGGAGTGTTTCGACATCGCCGCGAAATACGGCAAGGACACTTTGGTGATGATCGACAAGCTGGGCACCGACCGGCTACCGATGTTTTTTGCACTCAAAGGCAAAGTGGACTCGTTCTTGAACAAGATCCCGCTGACCCGGGGTTTCACTGATAAGTTCATGCAACTGGCCGCCCGTCTTTGGCCGGAGCACTTGCCAAAGTTCCTGCATGAGTACCGCGACCGATATGAGCATCACCTGATCCTCAAGATGCATGATGGCGGGGTTGAGGAAGCAGCCGCCTTCCTACCTAAGTTCCTTGAAGACCGCGATGCCGAATTTACGGTGTGCAACCCACGGGAGGCTAAACTCGCGGGGCTGCACCGTTTTGCCGCCGCTGGTGCCGCCGTCCGCTACGGCCATGTCCATGCGTCTGAGGTCGAAGAAATTCTGGCCCTCGATATCGCGCTGCGCCGCAATGATCGCGACTGGTTTGAACACCTGCCGGCCGAGATCACGGACCAGCTTTTGGGCAAGGTCTACTACGGGCATCTGATGTGCCACGTGATGCACCAGGATTACATCGTCAAAAAAGGCTGCGATGCCAAAGCATTGAAGGCAAAAATGCTTGAACTGCTCGACGCGCGCGGCGCCGAATACCCAGCCGAACACAATGTCGGCCATCTCTACAAAGCGAAGCCGGATTTGGCCGCACACTACAAAACCTGCGACCCGACCAATTCGTTCAATCCCGGCATCGGCAAAATGTCGAAAGCCAAATTCTACAAGGAAGCTCACTCATGACCAATGTTGTAATCGCCTCGGCTGCTCGGACGGCTGTTGGGAGTTTTTT
>JAPORH010000021.1 GCA_026710325.1 Litoreibacter sp.
GCATAACAAAGCCAAACAATAAGCCGCTCGGAAACGCCATGGAATAATTTCCACCACTTTCGAGACACAACCCGACTATGTCTACCCACGTACTACCAACAACATCCTTGAGCAGTACCTGCAAGACAAAGGCATCGCCAAGGAAGACATCTTCGTCAACTACACGCCATTTGGTCATTCTGACTGGGCGACCATTGTGGGCGACGTCGTTGCTTTGGGTGAAGACGGCAAGCAGGTCGGCGTGATCTCGACGATCAACGGCGACGCAAATATCGGCTTCTATAAAGAGCTTGCGGCTGCTGATATTTCCGCAGACGACATTCCGGTTGTAGCATTCTCCGTTGGTGAAGAAGAGCTGTCCGGTCTGGACACATCGAACCTTGTCGGTCACCTGGCAGCTTGGAACTACTTCCAATCCGCTGACACCGAAGCCAATGCCGAGTTCATCGCCGCCTGGAAAGCCTTCGCGGGCGAAGAGCGTGTGACCAATGACCCAATGGAAGCCCATTACATCGGCTTCAACATGTGGGTGAACGCGGTCGAAGCGGCTGGCACAACTGACGTGGATGCTGTGCGCACTGCAATGTACGGCCAGGAATTCCCGAACCTGACCGGCGGTACGGCTGTCATGCTGCCAAACCACCACCTGGCCAAGCCAGTGCTGATCGGCGAAATTCAGGCCGATGGTCAGTTTGACATCATCTCCCAAACCGCTGAGGTGCCGGGCGATGCATGGACCGACTTCCTGCCAGAAAGCGCCAAGCTGAAATCCGATTGGAAAGAGCTGGGCTGCGGCATGTACAACACCGAGACCAACACCTGCGTTCAGTTGACCTCCAACTACTAAACGCAAAAGGTCTGCGCGGAGCCGTCTCTCCCTTTTGGCTCCGCGCGCCAAACACTCTTCTGCCCTGAAAGACCACTCCCATGCGCCGCATTCTCTTTGCCGTTGCCATGCTGCTTGGCACCGCTCTCGCCGCGCCCGCGCAAACGGTGCAGGACATTCTTCAGACCCATGCCGATGAAGTTGCCAAACCATCCCGAAAGTCAGTTGGTGTCGTGCTGGACGACCTGGTTGCTTCAGGCCTGCCGATCGTACCGTTGTTCCTGGAAAACTGGTCGAATAAAGACGCGTGGCAGCGCAAAGAGGACGGTATCTTTTTCATGGGCGCGCCCGGCCCGGATGGCCTGCTGGTCTTGCGCGATCTTGATAGTGACACAATCCTTCAAGGCGAAAAATCTGACTACAAACAGCTAAAACCGAATGGTGGCGTAAGGCGGGTAATCGGTTCTGCACTGGTCCAGTTTCAATTGTCCGATCCTGACGCCGATAGCCGTGCAAATGCACTCACCTCAATCTCGCGCAAACCAGAGGCTTCTCAACTGGCCCCGCTTCTAGCCTCAATCGAAGGCGATCCGGATCCTGCTATCAAAGCGCGCAAAATTCAACTCGCCAATTTCCTGTCAGCGCGCTTTGCCGACGATCCATTGGATCGCATAGGCGCAATTGCGAGCCTGGCGACAGATACGTCGGTTGAGGCACGCAGCGTCTTGAACCAAATTCTGACCGTGACAGCGGGAGCAGCGAAAGAATTGCCCGACGCTAATATCGCGCGCGCGCTTGATCCTACAGAAGCGCCGGACGTGTTCTACGCCCAACTCGTCGCGGCGGAGCTCGCCCCGCCTGTCACCGCGCCCGCAGCCATTCGCGCCGCGTTGGAGCAGAATATCGTAGATGGCCGAGTTGCCGACATTCCGGTGGCCCAGCTTGGCGATCCCGACACCCGGAACCGCGCCTACGTACGCCTCGCCTCTGCTGGGACGGTTCCTCAACTGGTGACAGAGGTCTATCGCGATGCCGCCTTGGCCGAACATGTGTTCTACGAGGTCTATGACGAGAAAGATCCTGCCATAACCGCCGCCGCTGAAGAGGCATTGGCCTCTGTCGAGACCCGCGTCGCTTGGGCGCAAACGGTGGACCTTGCCTTAGATGGGCTTTCGCTTGCCTCTATCTATTTCCTGGCTGCCATTGGCCTTGCCATTACCTTTGGCGTGATGGGCGTGATCAACATGGCGCATGGCGAATTCATCATGATGGGCGCCTATACGGGCTACGTCGTGCAGCTGTTCATCCCCGATTACACGATCTCGATCCTCGTGGCGCTGCCCTTGGCCTTCGCGATTACGTTTGGGGCAGGGGTCACGATGGAGCGTCTTGTAATCCGCCACCTCTACCACCGCCCGCTGGAGACGTTGTTGGCGACTTTTGGCATCTCCATCGCGCTGCAGCAGCTGGCCAAAAACATCTTTGGGACGCAAGCGCGCCCGCTGACATGACCGGATTGGCTGGACGGCGCGCTGGTGATCTCCGACGTGATCCAGATCAGCTATATCCGCATTGCGATTTTTGTCTTGGCTCTGCTGTTTCTAGCCCTGATCCTCTTCGTGCTGAAACGCACACGGTTGGGGTTGGAGGTCCGCGCGGTTACCCAAAACCCCGGAATGGCGGCGTCGATGGGGATCAACCCGGACCGCATAAATATGATGACCTTCGGGCTCGGCTCCGGCATCGCGGGGATCGCGGGCGTGGCCATCGGGCTTTACGCCAAGGTGACGTCCGAGATGGGGTCCGACTATATCGTACAAAGCTTCATGACTGTGGTTGTGGGCGGCGTGGGCAATGTCTGGGGCACGCTCGCGGGCGCGTCAATGATCGGCTTCCTGCAAAAAGGGATCGAGTGGTTGAACCCGTCCAACACGCTGGCGGCACAGACCTACATGATCCTGTTCATCATCCTCTTCATACAATTCCGGCCCAAGGGCATCGTCGCCCTCAAAGGCCGCGCGGCGGCGGATTAAGACTATGCAGAAATCCTTCCTCGCCCAAAACCCATCCGTTCTTTGGTTCATGGCAGCGCTTGCGCTTTTCACCTTGGCGGTGTCGCTTCTATCCGAGGCGACTGGCGTCGGGCTCATTTCCACGTCTTTTGTCAAAACGCTTGGCAAGACGCTGTGCCTGTGTCTTGTTGCGCTCGCTATGGATGTGGTCTGGGGATATTGCGGCATCCTGAGCCTCGGGCATTTCGCCTTTTTCGGTATCGGCGGCTACGCGATTGGCATGTGGCTGATGTATGCGCGGACGGAAGGGATCATCCTGCCGAGCCTTGAGGCGCAGACGATACCGCCAACGCCGCAGGAAATATCCGACGCTATTGGCAACCAAATCTTCGGGGTGGTCGGCTCATCCGAGTTCCCGCTGCTCTGGGCCTTCGCGGATAACCTGTTCATGCAGCTTCTTTTCGTCGTGCTGGTCCCTGGCCTTCTGGCGCTGGTCTTTGGCTGGCTCGCCTTCCGCTCCCGCGTGACTGGTGTTTACCTTTCGATCCTGACCCAGGCCATGACGCTCGCCCTGTCGCTCTACCTGTTTCAAAACGATAGCGGGTTGCGCGGTAATAACGGGTTGTCGGGCCTGCAAAATATCCCCGGGTTCGAGAACACACCACAATCGGTGATCTCGATTACCTTCTTTTGGGCCTCAGCGCTGGCGCTGGCTCTCGGTTATCTGTTCTTCGCTTGGGTCATCTCCGGCAAAATGGGCAGCGTCGTCCAAGGCATTCGCGATAACGAGGCGCGGGTGCGGTTTCTGGGCTATCATGTGGAGAGCTACAAGCTGTTCATCTTTACCGTGACCGCCATCGTCTCTGGCATCGCGGGCGCGCTTTACTACCCGCAGGCAGGAATCATCAACCCCGGGGAAATCGCGCCTATTGCCTCGATCTATCTCGCCGTCTGGGTCGCCATTGGCGGGCGCGGGCGCCTGTATGGCGCGGTGATTGGTGCGGCTTTCGTGTCGCTCGTCTCCAGCTGGTTCACGGGCGGCGGCGCGCCGGATGTGAACCTGGGCTTCTACACGATCCAATGGACGGATTGGTGGTTGGTGCTTTTGGGCTTCTCCTTCGTCGCGGTCACTTTGTTCTTCCCCAAGGGCATTGGCGGGCTGTTTGACTACCTGGTGAGGAAGCCGCAATGAGCATGCTTCTGGAGGTCTCCGGCGTAACGGTCAGTTTTGATGGGTTCCGCGCGATCAACAATCTGTCGATCAACTTTGCGGAGGCCGAGCTGCGCGCGATTATTGGGCCGAATGGCGCGGGCAAGACCACCTTTATGGATATCGTGACCGGCAAGACCAAACCAGACGAGGGAAAGGTGATCTGGGGGGAGAAAAATCTGTCCCTGCTGGGCATGTCCGAAAGCCAGATCGCCATGGAAGGCATCGGGCGCAAGTTTCAAAAACCCACCGTGTTCGAGGCGCAGACCGTGCGCCAGAACCTCGCCATGGCGCTGAAGAATCCGCGCGGGCCGTTCACGGTGCTGATGCATAAAAAGACCAAGCGAAATGCTGAACGGATCGAATCAATTGCTGAAGAAATCGGGTTGCTGGACAGCTTGACCCGTACCGCCGGCGAACTCAGCCATGGTCAGAAGCAATGGTTGGAAATCGGGATGTTGCTGGCTCAAGATCCGCGCCTGCTGCTCGTCGATGAGCCTGCTGCCGGTATGACTGTCGAAGAACGCGAAAAGACCACCGACATCTTGAAACGTGCAGCGGAAACCCGCGCCGTGGTAGTCGTGGAACATGACATGGAATTCGTCCGCCGCCTCGATTGCAAAGTGACGGTCTTGCATGAGGGATCAGTACTAGCCGAAGGCAGCCTCGATCACGTCACGTCTGATCAGACCGTGATCGATGTTTATCTGGGGCGCGGCCATGTTTGAGGTGCAAGACCTGACGCTGCATTACGGGCAGAGCCAAATCCTCTACGATATCAGTTTCGCCGCGCAGCCGGGCGCGATCACTGCAGTGATGGGGAACAATGGTGTCGGCAAAACGAGCCTCCTCAAAGCCATTGCGGGGCGGCACGCGGCCTCTGGTGGGAAGATGGCTTTAAACGGTGCCACGCTGAACCAAAGCACTGCAACATCCGCGGCGCGCGCCGGGATCGCCTATGTCCCGCAAGGTCGCGAAGTCTTTCCAATGATGAGCGTGCTGGAAAACCTCGAGACTGGTTTTGCTTGTCTGCCCAAATCAGAGCACTCCATCCCGGATGAGGTGTTCGACCTCTTCCCTGTTTTGAAAGAGATGAAGTCGCGCCGCGGCGGCGACCTTTCGGGTGGCCAACAGCAGCAACTCGCAATTGCGCGCGCGCTGATCACACGGCCCAAGGTCTTGCTGCTTGATGAACCGACCGAGGGTATCCAACCCAATGTGATCGAAATGATCGGCGACGCGCTACGCCATCTGCGCGAACAAGGTGATATGGCGATCATTCTGGTCGAGCAAAACGCCGATTTTGCCTTCGCGCTTGGGGATACTTTCGTGATGATGGAAGGCGGCCGAGTAAAGCGCCGGGTCGAAAAAGCCGAATATTCCAAGTCTGAAATGGTTGCCGATCTCGCTCTGTAGCGCCCCAGCAGCATGTTGTGTTTGACTTATTCGGCCAATTGCTCAGGATAAATTCATATTTGACCAGTTGATTTTAAGCGTAGCCGGGGATCGGGGATGCGTTATTTTGACCGCCAAGCGATGCGGATGCCAAAACTTTTGACCTCCAAAATAATGGAGCAACGGCATGCGGCGATCGAGACCTTCATTCTTCAAACTCAGGAAACGGGCCAGACCCGACGCGTGCCTAATTCTGAATGGATGACGCGTGACCGAAAGTTTCGCGAAGACCTGAGTGAGTGTTTCGACACGACCTGCGCCTATTGTGAACGCGCGGCCGAGGCCGATTGGTCCTCCGACAGCGTTGGCGTTGTGCATCGCTACAGGCCCGAAACACTGGCGCAGGATGAGGAGGGGAACACCGATTTTCTGGCCTATGTCTGGCTGAGCTACACCTGGGAAAACATCCTGTGGGTCTGCAGCAATTGCGCGCGGCGCAAAGCCAATCTGTTCTTCGTCGAGGGAGAGCGTGGCAAGCCCTATGACACTATCGAGGAGCTTCGCGCGCAAGAACGGGAGGTCATCATGGACCCCTGTTGGCGCAGCCCCAGCCACCATCTGGCCTTCACGCTTGACGGAAACGTGCATTGGAAGACGCCCGAGGGGCACGCGACGATTGAGGTCCTTGGCCTCGACGAGTGGGACCTGGTTGAGGCCCGCCGCGATGACGTGCAGAAAATACTGCTCTATCTTCTCGGACGCGTTAATGCGCGCGAGGCGCGGGTCGAAGTGATGGACACCGGTGCGCCGGAACTCGACGACCGATACCTAATACAAGGCAGCAGCGAGCAGCCAAATCCGTTTAGCCTTCAAAAGAAGGCAGGACCCCATGATACGTTTTCGCTGACCAATAAAGCGGCCGCTACTTCAGCGTTGTTGGAATACGCACGGCGCAGCGGGCTTGATGTCGCCGACATCAATCACTTGCTCGACTTGTTGTACAAATTCGACACGAACCGCCGCAACGCCTTCCTAGAGCAAGCGCTGGCTGAGTTGGACGGGGTGCAGGCCGAGATGGCGCCGCCCGAAGAAGCCGCGCCACCCGAGGAAGAAGCCGCTGAGGAGGAGAGTGCCGCACCGTCTGATTTTGAGCGGCGCTTTCAGAATTACGACCTGCACCAGGTTGCTATTGAGAATTTCAAAGCGCTGAAAGAGATCAATTTCACCCTGCCAAAAGTCGTAGATGACATCGAGCAAGCGCCTTGCATGCTGTTGCTGGGGGAGAATGCGACAGGAAAATCCTCGGTGCTCGAAGCGATGATCCTGGCCATGATCGGCACAAAGCAATCAGAGCGGCTCGACCAGCTCTTGGAAGATGAAGAGCTTTCGCCGGCTGATCTGATCCACCGTCCGGACCCCGCAAATTGGGAGGAAACAGCACCGGGCATGAATATCCGGCTCGATTTTCTCGACACCGAAGAACATGTCGAGATGTATGCGGCGCGCGGGGACCATGCCTTTTCCGGGACTTCTGATTGCGCCAAGGTCGTGCTCGCCTATGGTCCGCGCCGGTTTTTCACATCGAAACGCAGCGACCGTGATCTGGAGCCTGCCCAAAGGGTCAGGTCCATGTTTGACCCGATGGATGTGATCGCCAACCCAATTCATTGGCTCTCCAGCCTTAAACGCCCCGAGTTTGAGGCTGCTGCGCGCACTTTGCGCGTGGTGTTGATGCTGGATGAGGAGGACGAGTTCGATCGCGATTTCAGCGACCTGGAGCGCGGACAAATCTTCATCACCCGTTTCGGGCAGCGCACAGCGCTGAAGGACCTGTCTGTTGGCTACAAATCCGTGCTCGCCATGGCTTGTGACATCATTCGGGAGCTGCTGGAGCATTACGACAACCTTGAGCGCGCCCGCGCAGTGGTCTTTATAGATGAGATCGAAACCCATCTGCACCCGCGATGGAAGATGCAGATCATGGAGCTTTTGCGTCGCTCCTTCCCGCAGGTGCAATTCATCGTCACGACGCATGATCCGCTCTGCCTGCGCGGCATGTATAATGGGGAGGTGTTCGTCCTTCAGCGCAGCGAGGAGGATGCCAGCGTGGAGACTGTCAAGGACTTGCCGTCGATCCACGGGATGCGGGCCGAGCAAATCCTGACATCTGAGTTTTTCGGGCTTGGCTCGACCGACCCGAAAACCGACGCAAAGCTGGAAAAATACAACCAGCTCGCAGCGCGTATCGAAGACCTGGACGAAGACGAACAAGCTGAAATGCAGGAGCTGAATGAGGTGCTCAAATCCAATATGGTGATCGGCTCGACTTTGGCTGAGCAAGCCTATGCCGAGGTGATCATGGAGCAGGTAGAGAAGACCAAAACTGCCCCTCTGAAAGCGACCCAATCGCAACGCGAAGCTTTGAAGGAGCGGTTTTCGGCCCTGTTCGATCATCCGGATTTGAAATGATTAAGGTCGAACGTTGCAAATGCCCGCCCGCGCTTGATGCGTCTGACCCCAACAGCCCGGGGCAGGTTGAACTTGCCAAACTAAGCGCGCGTCTCGCGAGTGGGGAAGTTCTGAAATCAGACGATTTCAAAGCCTACCGCCGCGAAGAAGTACGCGACGCGTTGAAGGATATGTTTAACGGCAAATGCGCCTATTGTGAGCGCCCGGTTGCGGGCGGCGGGGGCGAGGAGATTGAGCATTACCGCCCCAAGAAAGGGGTTAGCGAGGCGGATGAGCTTGGGATTGACCATCCGGGATATTGGTGGCTTGCGATGGATTGGAGCAACCTCGTGCTGTCTTGCGAGCACTGCAACCAATGGCGCAAGCGTCAGGTGGAAATTCCTGATGACGTCGTGACCGTCGAAGAGCTCAAAACGTTTTTCGAGAGTGATCCGCGCGCGACTGGCTCTGGCAAACAGAATTCTTTTCCGACGGCGGATAACGTTTGGATCACAGACCCCGCTGCAGACGTCGCTTCAGAAAAGCCTCTGATCATTGACCCTAGCGCGGATGGAAACCCGGAAGATCACCTGGACTGGGTAATTTTTAAAGGCGCATCAACAGTGCGCGCTAAAAATGGCAGCAAGGCGGGGGAGGCGTCGCGCAAGATACTCGGGCTCAATCGCAGATGGCTGGAGGAAGAGCGTCGCGCGCAACTTGGCCTCATGCAGGTTCAGCACAACCGTATCATTTCGAAGTTGCAGGACTGGGTGGATGAAGAGAATCCAGCAGTAAAGGACTATATTGCGCAGACGGTTGATGAGCTTGTCGACGACCTGTTGGTGTATTTGGACAAAAAGCAGCCGTTCATCGGCCTCGCACGGGCCTACATTAAATCCATCAAAGAAGAGGTTGCGATTTGGCAATCCAATGCACGATGATCCAACCATGAAAACAAGCCGAACTTTTTACTTTACGCATCGACCTCGTCTAATCCCACATTCCCCAAGTAATCCGCTGATTTTGCTGTCCCTTTTATAATATTTCCTATATAAATCGTGTTGTTGAAGGCTGTGAGGGCACGTTTCATGGAACACCCAGA
>JAPORH010000113.1 GCA_026710325.1 Litoreibacter sp.
CGGGCGCTTTCAAGCCCAAAATCGAAGGCTATTTCGCCGTGAGTCGTGTACCGTGCAAGCCGATTTTAAAGTGTTAAGAAACGGTTAATTTCGGTCCGAAGAACAGCTCATTCCGACAATGCCCCATTAATGACATATTTGGACATAAATTAGTGGTTAAGGGTGTGGAAATAGGCTTGCTGAGTACAAACATAGTAAGCCTGCAAGTGAGGAAGACATGTTTAGTGTATTGAAAAGTTTTATATGCGACGAGTGCGGCGCAGTAACAGTTGATTGGGTCATCCTGACGGCTGGTGTCGTGAGCCTTGCGCTCGCAGCAGTTGGTGTGATCACGGACGGCACCGAGAATATCTCGGCGGACATCGAAACCCAGCTTGAGCAAGATGTCATATCGACCAGTTTCGAAAGTGGCGGCGACATTTAAAGCATATCGAACAAACCTTATTATTCAGAGAACACGAAAGCGGGGCTGACTAAATGAAGTCGGTTCCGCTTTTTTAATTTTGCACCCAGAGGCCAGGCACATCGCCGAAGCGATTGTCGCGAGACCGTGCAAAATGCCCCAACCTGATCACCATCATATCACCTTTTCGCCTCAATCCCTGCCTAGACCCGACCATTGAATACGTCCGCGTGTGCAAGCGGGTGTGGTGTAAATCTGAAAGGGGCACGAAATGAGGATTCTGTTTGGGCTAGTGCTGGTTTTTGGGATCGGCCTTGCCGGTTTCGCCGTCTATCTCGCGAAAACTCGGTTTGACGAGTATCAGGCAACGCTCGCAGAACAACAAGCGAAGCTGGCCAGCAACGTACCGCTCGAGCCGGTATTCGTAATGAAGCGCCGGATTGCTTACGGCGAGAAGATCACAAAGAAAGACGTGAAGATTGTCGCTTGGCCTGAAAACGCTATCCCGGGTGGCGCGTTTCAGGATGGCAAAGTCTTGTTCCCCGAAAATGGCGATCTGCGCACTGCATTGCGCATCATGGAAAAAGACGAGGCACTGATGGCGGTCAAGGTCACAGAGCCTGGCGAAGACGCCGGGGTTTCCTCACGGCTTGCCAAAGGCATGCGCGCCTTTGCATTGCGTGTCGATGTGTCCACCGGTGTGTCGGGCTTCTTGCGCCCGGGCGACCTGGTGGATGTCTATTGGACCGGCAACGCGCGCGGCCGCAGCGTGACCACTTTGATCCAAACGAACCTGCAATTGCTTGCAGTTGACCAGATCGCAGATAGTGACCGCAACGCGCCAACCGTCGCGCGGACGGTTACTGTCATGGCCTCCCCGCAGCGGGTCGCCGCGCTTGCACAAGCCCAGTCGACGGGCCGTCTGACACTGTCACTCGTCGGCGCTGGCGATGATACTGAGATCGCGGAAATCGAGATCGGGCAAAACGAGCTGCTCGGTATTGAGCGCGAAATTATCGTCGAAGAAGAGAAGAAACGGGTTTGTACGGTCCGCACGCGCAAAGGCGCCGAAGTTGTTGAGATCCCAATTCAGTGCCCAGAATAACAGGCACAACCAGTTCCCTTTCGAACGCGGGCGCGGCACATCATATAGGTGCCGCGCCTTATTTTTTTACCACAATTTGGCAGGTGTTGCACCGCCCCCACATAAACAACAAGTGGCAAACCCCTATTATTGCAATGAAATCCGAAATCGCGCATCGTCTGGGTCAAATGGGCGTAAGACCCGTTCAACCCAGTGATCAGAGAGGCAGGATCACATGCACATGAAGCAGATCTTAAGCGCAGGGCTTATCGGCCTTGCCATTACCACTTTTTCACCAGTCGCGAGCTTTGCTCAAAATCTGGAAATTACGAGCGGCACGACCTCCCGTAATTTAAATGTATCTATCAACCGCGCGGTCGTGGTTGAAAGTGACACTCCCTTCGCCGAGCTTTCGGTGGCAAACCCGGGAATCGCTGACATTGCGACCCTGTCGGATCGCACGATTTACGTGCTCGGCAAGTCGCCTGGTCGTACAACGATGACGCTTCTGGGCCCTGATGGCCGGCTCATCACCAATGTTGAAATCCGGGTCGCCCCGGATATCGCTGAATTTAAAGAGCGTCTGCAGGAAATCCTGCCGGGCGAAAACATCGAGGTCCGGACCGCCAATGACGGCATCGTTCTGTCGGGCACCGTTTCCAGTGTTCTCAAGCTGGACCGCGCCATCGATTTGGCTCAGCGATACTCCCCTGACGCGGTATCCAACCTGATGTCAGTGGGCGGAACTCAGCAGGTTATGCTGAAGGTGCGCTTCGCTGAGATGGCCCGCTCGGTCTCCAAAGACCTGTCCGTGAGCCTTGGCTTTTCCGCGCTGTCAGGCAATTTCGGGACAGCAGCCGGTGCCGGTGCAAATGTAGGAAACGCAACAACGACTGGCATTTTAGCTGGCCCAGTTCTTCTTGGTGCAGCGCCATCTGCAGACAGCTCTGGCGCTCTGTCCATTGGGTTCGGTTCTGGCAGCTTGCAAGCTTCCGTTTTGATCGAAGCAATGGAATCTAAGGGCCTCGTGAGAACCCTGGCGGAACCCAATCTGACTGCATTGTCAGGCCAGCAGGCTGAATTCCTTGCAGGTGGTGAAGTTCCAATCCCGGTCGTTGGTGACGACGGCGTGGGCATTGAATATCGTCCCTTCGGTGTCGAGCTTGCCTTCACACCAACAGTGGTTGATGGCGATCTGATCAACCTCAACTTGGCGACTTCGGTCTCCAGCCTTGACACCACCAATGCGGTGACAATCGCAACTGCGTCGATCCCGGCCTTCAACAAGCGCGCCTCCTCCACCACGGTGGAACTGCGTGACGGTGAAAGCTTCGCGATTGCAGGGCTTCTGCAAGACGACTTCACCGATCTTGCAGGTCAGGTCCCATGGCTGGGTGATCTCCCAGTGCTGGGCGCGCTCTTCCGCAGCGCAAACTACGCCCGCCGCCAAACTGAGCTGGTGGTGATTGTGACGGCACATCTGGTCTCCCCTGTTCGCGGCGACGCTTACGTCCTGCCAACCGATCGGGTACGCATCCCAACCGAGGCTGACCTGTTCCTCAACGGCACAGTGGCACGCGATGTGCGCAACTCTGCCACCCCAACCGGCGAGGTCGCACGTCAAGACTTCTCCGGCTCCTATGGCTACGTTTTGGAGTAAAAACAGATGCTTAAATCAACCAGCACACTCGCCATCCTGACCGCAGCCAGCTTCGCATTGAGCGCCTGCAGCGCAGATTTCTACCGCGAAGCCGGGGCACAGGTCGATGAGGGCGCCTTTGGCAACCCGACCATGACCAACACGCTGATCGCAAATGGCGAACTCGCCGCGGTCGAAGGCCTAAAGCGCCGCTTTGAGGACGAAGTTCCTGCATCGGTCAATTTCGACTTCAATAGCGCCACTCTGGACGCTGCCTCTCAATCGGTCCTGATGAAACAGGCCGCGTGGATCAAGCAGTTCCCCGAGGTACGCTTCCGGGTCTATGGCCACACCGATCTGGTAGGGTCTGACGGCTATAACAAGTCGCTCGGCCTGCGCCGCGCCCAAACCGTCGTCAGCTTCCTGACGCAGCAAGGCATCAGCCGCTCCCGTCTGGAGGCCGTTGTCTCCTTCGGCGAAACGCAGCCGCTGGTCGTCACCGAGGGCCGCGAACGTCGTAACCGTCGCACCGTGACAGAGGTCACAGGGTTTGTGTCAGGGCATCCGTCGCTTCTCGACGGCAAATATGCCCGCGTCATCTACCGCGAGCACGTTGAAAGCGCCGGCCGCGCTGTATTCGACGAAGTGTCGGCAGGTGTTGCGCAATAAGCGAGACGCTTCGCACAGAACGCAAGAGACTGTCTCTCGAAACCGCGCCCCACGGGGCGCGGTTTTCTATTTGGAACGTCCGAATTCAAGCTTTTTCCGGCTCAAACCGCTCTAAGCCCTTTCAGTATAAACCCCAGTTTTTCGCGATTTTGGCCGTATTCCTGCCCTTATTCCCAACCAAAGATTGTTCCGAGAACGCCGACAATTCCAATCTATTCGGAAAATTCTGCGTAAATTAGGCAATCTGGTCATCTCAGGCGGCGTAAAGCCGGTGGTGGCCCTTCCCGTCGGTCATATTCCGGGGGTGATTTGGGAAATTAAAATGACGAGTGGTGTCGCAGTACAACCAGAAGCAAGCGCGATAACGGCCTGTACCGTTGCGCGTGACGTACAAAATTTCGACCTTCTAATCGAAGACATGGAAGCGGAGCTTGGTGAGAGCTTGGGCGACCTGGGATTTGATGACGCCACCGCCTATCTTGACCAGCCCGACGCAAAGGACCTCGAATTCATCGCAATCGCGGTGGATGACCAAGATGAGGACCGCATGACGGATATTGGCGAACTGATCGCCCGCGCGAAAGCAAGCAAAATTCGCGTCATCCTGATTGCAGATGACCTGTCTCCAATTGCGCTGCACCAACTGCTGAAGCTCGGTGCCGACGACTTCGTCCCCTATCCGCTTCCTGAAAACGCTTTGCACGATGCGATTGAACGCATTCGCCAGCCTGAACCCGAACCTGTCGTCATCTATGAAGGTGGTGCCGGTGAAGACGGCGTCCTGAGCCGGTCCAAACCTGGCGGCAAAGAAGGTGTGATCCTTCCTATTCACGGTCTTGCAGGCGGTGTCGGCAGCACAACCTTTGCCGTCAACCTCGCATGGGAGCTCGCAACGGCAGACAAAAACTTCACTCCGAGCGTTTGCCTGATCGACCTCGATCTGCAATTCGGCTCGATCTCGACCTATCTGGACCTGCCACGGCGCGACACCGTTTATGAAATGCTGTCGGACATGGAAAACACCGATGACGAGGCGTTCAAACAAACGCTTTTGCCATTCAATGAGAAGATCCACGTCCTCACCTCGCCCTCTGACATTCTGCCGCTTGACCTAGTTGCACCTGAGGATATCGAGCGCCTTGTTACTCTGGCGCAGCGAAACTTCGATTTTGTCGTGATCGACATGCCGACCTCACTGGTTCAATGGACCGAGGTCGTGTTGGGCATGTCGCAGGTCTATTTCGGCATGGTCGAGCTGGACCTGCGTTCCGCACAAAACGCTCTGAGAATGATCCGCGCCTTGAAGGCCGAAGACCTACCCCATGAGAAAATTCGCTACGCGCTGAACCGCGCTCCGAAATTTACAGATATGTCGGGCAAAAGCCGCGCCAAGCGCATGGCCGAAAGCCTCGACATTGATCTTGGGCTGCATCTGCCTGATGGCGGCAAATACGTATCGGAAGCTTGCGATCATGGCCTGCCACTGGCCGACACCGCGGCGAAGAACCCGCTGCGCAAAGAAATCACCAAATTGGCTCAGTCATTGCTCGATCTCGAGCGTGCGGAAGAAACCGCATAGGGGGATAATCTATGTTTTCACGCTACAAAAAGTCGGATGGGGCACCAGCCGCGCCGCAAACGCAAGCGCCGGCACCCGCCGCTGCCGCGCCAAAGGCCGAAACCGCTGCCGCGCCAAAGCGCCCTACCGCGCGCACGCCTGCTGAATCGGTCGCCGCCGATAAGGAGCTGAAACGCCGCCAGAAACTTGAGGAAATCCGCTCCGAGCTGCACCATCGCCTGCTCGACAACCTCAATCTGGCCGCCCTAGATGACGCGCCCGAGAAAGAGCTCAAGGCCGAAATCGCCGCGATCTGCGCCGAGGGCCTGGAAGAGATGGCGATCGTCCTGAACAAGGAAGAACGCCAAACGCTACATGCGGAACTGTTTGATGAAGTGACGGGGCTCGGGCCCCTTGAACCGCTTTTGAAAGACGAAACCGTCAACGATATTCTGGTCAACGGCCCGAACCGCGTATTTGTGGAACGCGCGGGTAAGCTGGAACTGACGGTCACGCGCTTCAAAGACGAAAAGCACCTGCTGCGCATCATCGATAAGATCGTGTCCGCCGTGGGTCGGCGCGTCGATGAAAGCAACCCCTACGTGGACGCCCGCCTCAAAGACGGCTCGCGTTTCAACGCTATGGTGCCGCCGATTGCGGTGGATGGCTCGCTCGTCTCCATTCGTAAGTTCAAGAAAGAAAAGCTCGCGATCGACGATCTCGTGCGTTTCGGTGCGTTTTCCGAGGAAATGGCCGCTTACCTCCAAGCCGCCGTGGCTTGCAGGCTCAATGTCATCGTCTCCGGCGGTACGGGTTCTGGTAAAACGACCACCCTGAACGCGCTGTCCTCCTTCATCGACAACTCGGAACGTATCCTGACGATCGAGGATACGGCCGAACTTCAACTGCAACAGGTCCATGTCGGCCGGATGGAAAGCCGCCCCGCAAACGTTGAGGGCAAAGGCGCCGTCACCCAAAGGGACTGTCTGCGAAACGCGCTTCGGATGCGTCCAGACCGCATCATCGTGGGTGAGACCCGTGGCGAGGAAGTTATCGACATGCTTCAGGCCATGAACACCGGCCACGATGGATCGATGACAACGATCCACGCCAACTCCGCCCGCGACGGGGTTTCCCGTCTCGAAAACATGATCGCAATGGCCGGGATTGAGATGCCAATCAAAGCGGTCCGCGCCCAAATCTCAAGCGCTGTGAACCTGATTGTGCAGGCCTCGCGTCTGCAGGACGGCTCCCGCCGCATGGTGTCGATCACCGAGATTACCGGCATGGAAGGCGACGTTATTTCGATGCAGGAGGTCTTCCGCTACCAGCGCCTTGGCCTGCAGCCTGATGGCAAGATCATCGGACAATTCACGCCGCTTGGTGTCCGCTCCGCCTACTCGGAGCGCTTCAAGCAATGGGGCTACGATCTGCCCGCATCCATCTATGAACCAGTTGCCGCGGAGTAATCGCAGATGACCATTTCATTCGAGCCCCTCTTATACGGCATCATCTTTGTCGCCGTTTTGATGATGATCGAGGGGATCTACCTCGTCGTCTTCGGCAAATCGATCAGCCTGAACAGCAAGGTTAACCGCCGTCTGGATATGATCCAAAAGGGCGGGTCGCGCGAGAAAGTGCTGGAACAACTCCGCAAGGAGATGGACCAGCATATGAAATCAGGCGGCATTCCGCTCTATTCGATGCTCGCCGACAAAGCGCAGCGCGCCAATATCGCGTTTTCGCCCAAGGCCTTGATCGCAATCATGGTGGTTTTGACGATCTTCGTCTTCTTCATCCTCGGCCGCGTGACCGAAGCCTCCCTGCCGGTGCGCGGGCTCATTGCCGTGGTGATGGGGGTTGGCGCGGTCTACGTCTGGGTCAACAACAAATGTAAAAAACGTCTGGCCTTGCTCGAAGAGCAATTGCCTGACGCGATTGAACTGATGGTACGCTCCCTGCGCGTGGGTCACCCGTTTTCCTCCGCGATCAACATCGTTGCGAAAGAAGTTGCAGACCCGCTCGGCACTGAATTCGGCGTCATTGCCGATGAGGCTGCCTATGGCCGCGATATCTCAGAAAGCCTAAAACACCTCGCCGAACGCATGGATATGCAGGATTTGCGCTTCCTTGCCGTTGCCGTGACGATCCAGCAGACCTCCGGTGGTAACCTCGCCGAAATTCTGCACGGTCTCAGCCAGGTGATCCGGGCACGTTTCAAGCTGTTCCGACGGGTCAAAGCCATTACGGCGGAGGCCAAATGGTCCGGTGCCTTCCTGTCCGTCTTCCCGCTGCTCGCGCTCGTCGGCATCAACGTGCTTGAGCCTGACTACTACGTTGACGTGAAAGATACCCAGTTCTTCATCCCTGCCGCACTGACCGTGGGTGTGTTCTTGGTGGTCAACATCATCTTCATGAAAATCATGGTCAACATCAAAGTCTGAGGGGGCATAGACTATGCTGGAACAAATTAACGCAATGCTGATCGACATGATGGGCCCACTGGGTCCGCTGTTTGCGGTCGGCATCCTCGGCGTGATCCTGGTCTGCCTGACCTTGCCGTTCATGCTGAAGAAAGAGAAAAACCCAATGGATCGCCTCAAGAACGAGGTGAAACGTGGGGCGAGCAATGACAAGGATGACGGGGCCGCGCTGCGCCGTAAGCAAGGCACCGACAAGCTCGACAAATACGCGAAATTCCTAGAGCCAGAAGACCAAAAGCAGCTGGAAGGCATGAAGCTTGTCCTGTTGCAGGCAGGTTATAAAGGCAAATCCGCGGTTCGGACGTTCCACTTCATGCAATTTGCCCTTGGCATGTTGTTTCTGATGGGCGGCACCATCTACGCGCTGTTCTTGGCGGGCGACGATATTTCCTCAACCAACCTGATCCTGTCGATCTTGCTGCCGGGCTGTGCGGGCTACTACCTGCCAAAATACTGGATCGAGAAACGTCGCCAGGAACGTATGCAAGAAATCGAATCCGGCTTCCCAGATGCACTTGACCTGATGCTTGTCTGTGTTGAGGCCGGCCAATCGCTCGACCAAGCCATCATCCGGGTGGCCGAAGAAATCCGCGCAGGCTACCCTGCCCTAGCAGATGAATTCGCTCTTGTGGCACATGAGATGAAAGCCGGTAAGGACCGGATCGTGGTTCTGAAAGATATGGCGGAACGTGCTGGTGTTCCAGATGTTGCAAGCTTTGTCACGGTGATGATCCAGTCGGCAAGCTTTGGTACCTCGATCGCGGAAGCGTTGCGGGTTTATGCTGGCGAGATGCGTGACAAACGCGTGATGCGCGCAGAAGAGAAAGCAAACGTCTTGCCTACCAAGCTTACTCTTGGCACGATGATGTTTACCGTTCAGCCCCTAATGATTATTCTGATCGGGCCATCGGTCTATGACATTTACGTCAACCTTAACTCGGGTGCCTCTTACCACCCTTCAAAATACATTCCCTGATTTGACGTTCGGCTGAGAACTGTGATTCAAGGAGTCTCCCTTGCGTGTTTGGAGGCTGATATGACGGGAAACAGTTGTTTTTCA
>JAPORH010000095.1 GCA_026710325.1 Litoreibacter sp.
AAGCTTCAATTCGAATCCTTTTCGCTCCTCGTTTCAAGTAGCGTCGTGTACTATGGTCAACGAGACTAAAGGGATTGCCCCCGCCCCACTTTGCAATCACTTGGCCATCTCGGGCGGCTTGATAATGAGCTTGGCAGCTTCGGAAATCTTGGGCAATTGCTCCAGAAGCGGCGCACATAAGGAAAAAAATAGAGAGCCAATTTACGTAAGTTAGCAACTTACACATAGTTACCTCCAAAAAAAATTCTTAAATAAAATAGACCTAGGGTATACCACGATTCTGGGCTTTTTTCTAGCGAACTGCCGTCTTTTCTTGTGGCAGTTGGTTGGACGAATTCGCTTTTCCGCCCTGCGAAAACGCGCCTAAAAAAGTTTCGGCTGTTTCGATATTGAGGCCACTTAGCTCTCAACCAACGACCTCGCAAAAGTCAGTCCGTCACAATTTTTGAAAAGATGTTAGAGCTAAATCCGGCTTGAGCGCCGCTGCGCAAATGACTAATGCGCCAATCATGTCCGTCCTATCCGCCCTCCGCATTTCTCACAGGCCCGCTGCAGCTTTCTGCATAGTGGGCCTGTTTTGGGGCTCAATGGCGGCTTTGGCACCGCAGTTGAAGGCACAAATCAATGCGGATGATGCGCAGTTTGGGATGCTGCTTCTGGGCACGTCACTTGGGCTTTTGACCACGATGATCCTTGCCCCGATTTTCGACCGGATTATGGGGCAATGGGGGTTGCCGGTCGCAGCGATCGGGCTGGCTTGTGCCTTTCTGCTTCCCGGTCTGGCCACCACTCATATGGCTTTTTTCCTTGCGATGTGTGCTGCGGGGCTGGGCTCTGGGCTGCTCGACGTCACCATGAACGCCCGCGTCTCCGAGCTGGAGGCGCAGCATAACCGCTCGCTGATGAATGCCAATCACGGCATGTTTTCAGTAGCCTACGCACTTGGCGCTTTTTGCACGGGGCTCGGGCGAGAGGCAGGGTTTGCACCCTTCACCATTTTTGCCACTGTCGGCGTCGTTGCTTTGCTTCTGGTCACACGGACCCGGATGCAAGTGGTCGAAATCAGCGAGGAGGAGCGCGCGGCCGCGACATTCCCATGGGGCATAGTAGGTCTTTGCGGCGCGGTGGTGCTGATCGCCTTTATGGCCGAGGCTGCCGTCGAAAGCTGGTCCGCGCTGCATGTCGAACGCACTCTGGGCGGGCGGGCCGCCCAAGGTGCCCTCGGCCCTACAATGCTCGGACTAACCATGGCCGTGGGGCGGTTTGGCGGGCAGGCGGTCGCGGAAAAATGGAGCGATCTCGCGGTCATCACTGGCGGCGCGATCCTGTCCATTGCGGGCGCGCTGATCGCCGCCCTCGCGCCAACGCCGCTGATTGCCTATATCGGGTTTGGCACGCTTGGCCTCGGCGTCTCGGCCATTGGGCCGATTGGCTTGGCGATGGTCGGCCGCATGGTTTCCCCGGCCGTGCGGACCAAAGCCATCTCCCGCGCCGCCGTCATCGGGTTTTCGGGCTTCTTCGTGGCCCCCGCCGCCATGGGGATCATCTCCCACAGCTACGGGTTGCGCATGGCCTTCGCCGCGCTGGCGCTGCTGGTGGTCGCCCTTTTCCCGTTACTGGTCGTCCTCAAAAGGCGCGGCGCTTAGTGCCACTCCCCTTCGAAAGCTTTTGGGATCAGCAGGTTATGCGCGCCTAGGTTCGCGATGTCCCGCTCCCCGCACAGTGCCATGGAGACATCCAGCTCCTTATGGATAACATTCAACGCCTCGGTCACACCCTGCTCCCCCATAGCGCCCAGCCCGTAGATGAACGCGCGCCCGATATAGGTGCCCTTCGCGCCCATGGCCAAGGCCTTCAGAACGTCTTGACCGGAGCGGATGCCCCCGTCGATATGGACCTCGATCTTGTCGCCGACCGCGTCTAGAATGGGTCGCAGCATCCGGATCGAGCTCAGCGCGCCGTCCAGCTGCCGCCCGCCATGGTTGGACACGATGATAGCATCGGCCCCTATGTCCAGCGCCTTCTTGGCGTCTTCCACATCCAGAATGCCCTTCAGGATCATCTTGCGATCCCATTTCTTGCGGTACTCCTTCACCGTGTCCCAGTCGAGGCGCGGGTCGAACTGCTCGGCGGTCCAGCTGTGCAGTTGGGAGATGTCGTTGACCGATTGCGCATGGCCCACAATGTTGCGGAAGGTCCGCCTATGGGTCTGCAACATACGCATGCCCCAACCCCATTTCGTTGCTAGGTCCGCGATGACCATTGGGGTTAGCTTCGGCGGTGCCGACAGCCCGTTTTTGATGTCCTTGTGCCGCTGGCCCAGGATCTGCAGGTCCAGCGTCAGCACCATCGCGTCGCAGCCCGCATCCTTGGCGCGGCTAAGGAGGTTGTCGATGAACTGGGCGTCGCGCATCACGTAGAGCTGGAACCAGAAGGGGGCAGTGGTGTTGTCTGCCACGTCTTCGATGGAGCAGATCGACATGGTCGAAAGCGTAAACGGCACACCGAACTTTTCCGCCGCTTTGGCTGCCAAAATCTCTCCATCCGCGTGCTGCATGCCGGTCATGCCCACGGGGGCCAAGGCCACCGGCATCGCCACCTCGCGCCCGATCATCTCGCCCTTGGTGGTGCGGTTTGTCATGTCCACGGCCACGCGCTGGCGCAGCCGCAGCTGGTCATAGTCCGAGCAGTTTTCGCGGAATGTCTGCTCGGTCCAGCTGCCACTTTCGCAATAGTCGTAGAACATCTTCGGCACGCGCCGTTTGTACAGACGCTTAAGGTCGGCGATTTCAGTGATAGCGGGCATTAAGTGCTCCCTAACGGCAGGTATTGGTCAAACTTCCTTACCAATGGGCGCAGTTCAAGGCAATCGTCGATTACGACTTGAATAAAGTACGATATCGCACTAAATGGTACGAAATCGTATTAAAGGAGAGTCGATATGGAAATCACACGTAGGAAAACATTGGCAATTCTAGGGGGTGGCGTCGTGGTCGCGGCGGCGGGGGTGGGATATCGTGTCACCCGCAAACCGCACGCCGCCATAGAGCCATGGGCGCAGGCCGGGCTATATGACAGTCCGCGCATGAGGGCGCTGTCATATGCGATCTTGGCGCCAAACCCGCACAACAGGCAGCCTTGGAAGGTTGATCTCAGCGTGCCTGACCAGATCACGCTCTATGTCGACACGGATCGGCTGCTGCCCCATACCGACCCGTTCTCACGCCAGATCATCATCGGGCTTGGCTGTTTTCTGGAAACGCTGCGGATCGCAGCCAGTCAGGACGGGTATGATGCGCAGTTTGAGCTATTTCCCGAAGGCGAGATGACGCAAGCGCTGGATCAACGCCCAGTAGCCCATATCCGTCTTACAGAGGGTGGCACGCCGGACTCTCTTTTCGTTCACGTCATGGACAGGCGCACGCAAAAGGAGCCCTATGACCTAAACCGCCCCGTCGCAGATGACATACTACCGAGGCTGGAGGCTGCTTGCATAAACGGGACACGCACCGGTAGCAGCAACGATACCAAGGTCGTCCAGACACTTCGTGATCTATCAAATGAGGCCCTGCGGATTGAGATCGAGACGCCGCACACATTCAAGGAAAGTGTCGACCTATTCCGCATCGGCTATCGGGAGGTAAACGCAAACCCCGATGGGATCGACTTCTCTGGCCCCTTGTTTGAAGGGATGAGCGCGGCAGGCTTCTTTAGCCGGGAGGCCACATTGGACACATCCAGCACAGCCTATGCGCAAGGACTCGCCGCGGTTCTGGAAAATACCGACACGGCGATGGCCCATATCTGGATGGTCACCGACGGAAATTCGCGCATAGATCAGATCAATGCAGGCCGTGACTGGGTGCGGTTGAACCTCGCAACAACGCGTGAAGGTGTGGCCATGCAGCCGCTCAGCCAGGCTTTGCAGGAATACCCGGAAATGGAGCGGCTCTATAGTGAAATCCACCAGATGTTTGCCCCGGAAGGCGGCACGGTTCAGATGTTTGCGCGTTTGGGCTATTGCGCGCCTGTGCCGCAAAGCCCGCGTTGGCCCTTGGAAGCCAAGCTGGTTTGATCCATGTTGGACGGCATGGATCCGTCTGCGCTGCCCCACTACTTCAAGCTGTTCAATGAGATCGGGATCATTGAACAGCTGTCGCGCACCTTCTTGGAAGCGCAATTGCCTGATGGGCTTATCGCGCCGCATTTCTCGGTGTTGAACCATCTCATCCGGGTGAAAGACGGGCAAACGCCGCTGGTGCTCGCCCGTGCCTTCCAGGTGCCCAAAACGTCGATGACCCACACACTAGCGGGCCTCGAAAAACGCAGGCTGGTGGAGATGCGCCCGAACCCGAAAGACGCGCGCTCTAAACAGGTCTGGCTGACGGAAGACGGCCAACGGGTGCGTGATGAGACCATCGCTAGGCTGGGACCGGAATTCATCTCCGTGGGCCAGGCCATACCGCCCGAAAAGGTGCAAGCCGTTCTGCCAATATTGGAAGAGCTGCGCATTTATCTCGACAAGGCGCGGGACATCGCATGACCCATATGAACGGCTGCGCCGCACATGACTATTTTCAGCGTGCCCGACGCCTACCGAATTTGAAAAGTGACGTAAGACGTCCAGAGGTCGCTTGGAGGTTGGGCGTGTCTGCTTTGAGCCCAGAGTCACCGATGCTAACGTGTGTTCGAGCGTCCGCTGTGGTTCATCCCGCGTGAGCAAAGATCACTAGACTTCGTTCCGGTGCGACTATGAGGTAGCCTACTCGGCGTCTGGAAATGAACGACCCTTCACTCTGCAAAATTTCATCAACTAGCTCCGTCTTGGAAACACTTAACTCATCGAGAAAGCCGTAGCCTCTTAGGAACGCAGAAATTCCGGGGCACGTATGATCCGTGTGTGATACGAGCCACCAGTCACCTATTTCTGATGAGCAGTTTGCGGCATACGCCCAAGAATAGACTTCCCCTGTCAACGGCGTCGTAATCCATTCATCAGCCTGTGCCGAGCGCCGTAATTCAACTGAAGTTTCTGCGTCATGAAGCCAAACTACTCCCTCAGCGGCCATCAATGAGGCAACCTCTTCAGAAAGGTGAAAAAAGGCTAGAACAGCGTCGTGCCCTCCAGGGCCAAATCCGGCAACGAGTGTGGTTTTGTCCTCTAGATCGACATGTCCGTATGCCGGTGGCACGAAGCCCTTCAAATATCTGATTTCGGTGGCTTTGAATGCAACAAAGCCGATAACGGGAAGGACTAGAACTACGCTCAAAACGATCCCGAACGCTTTTCGCATTACACAAATCCTACTTTTGGTGCGAACCAGTTGGAACTCTCGCTTAGGGTAACTGGACATTTAGCTGTGAGCAACGAACGGCAATAAAGTCCGCTTAGGCGCCCTTGCGTTCTCTTTCTCTCTCGCTCGCCCGGAATCAAGGCGGAGCCGCCGTGCATCGCCAGACCGCCCCACCGGGCCGGCGATCTGGTTGCTGTTATTGCGCCGAACTGAGTTCGGAATGTGCTTGGCGACTATACAGCGCACAGAACTGAAGGTGTTCCGCCATCCCGCGGTCTTGCGAGCCACAGCTTCCGGTCGAGAAGAAGCTGAAAGTCTCTTTCGTCCGCACAACTCACTTGAATAAGCCTAGCTTTCTTAGCAATAACCTATGCCCGATGCGCCCCATCTGCGAGGGATTTGACGAAGGCCAGAACCTCGGGTGGACTCTCCCCATCGGCGATCTTCTGGACGATGGCGGAGCCCACGACGGTCCCGTCCGCCACGCCCGCAATGGCTTCGGCCGATTCCGGGGTCTTCACGCCGAAGCCCACAATAATGGGTAGGTCCGTGCTCTCTTTCATCCGCGCCACCTCCGGCGCGACGTCGCCCGCCTGCGCCTCCGCCGCACCGGTAATGCCAGTGATCGAGACGTAGTAGACAAAGCCCGATGTGTTCTGCAGCACCTTCGGCAAACGCTTCGCATCTGTTGTCGGCGTCGCCAGCCGGATGAAGTTCAATCCGGCCTCCTGCGACGGAATGCACAGCTCGCTGTCTTCCTCGGGCGGCAGATCCACTATGATCAACCCATCCACCCCCGCCACCTTCGCGTCGCTCAGGAATTTTTCTACGCCATGGCTGTAGATCGGGTTGTAATATCCCATGATCACAATCGGCGTTTCCGTGTCCCCCTCCCGGAAGCTGCGCACCATTTCCAGTGTTTTCTCCAGCGTCATTCCTGCCTCGAGCGCGCGCTGCCCCGCCAATTGAATGGTTGGCCCGTCGGCCATCGGGTCGGTGAAGGGCAAGCCAAGCTCAATGATGTCGACGCCCGCGGCTGGCAGGCCTTTCACGATCTCCAGCGAGGTGTCGTAATCCGGGTCGGACGCCATGACATAGGTCACAAATGCCTTTTTGCCGTCTGCCTTCAGCCGGGCGAATGTGTCGTCAATGCGGGTCATAAGCGTCTCCAAGTCTGCGCGCCTAGTTCTGCCGCAAGGCGTGGGGATGTTCAATCTCCCATTCATGCTTATATGTGCGTCATGAACTACGTATTAGCGCTATTCCTGCCCCCGCTTTCCATCCTGCTGCTTGGCCGCATCTTTTTGGCAATCATCGTGTTTCTTATTTGGGTGCCGGCTTTGTTGTTCTCGGGTGGGCTGACACATCCCATGTTCATCATCTTGGCTTGGATCCTGATCTTTCAGGCGCATGAGGACCGACGCGCTCGCTAAGGCTTGCGTGCGTCCGGCCTTGGCCGTAATCAGCCACCAAACGCTAAAAAGGAGCGCAAGATGGGATTCAAAATGGGTATCGTTGGGTTGCCAAATGTCGGCAAGTCTACCCTGTTCAATGCGCTGACCAAGACGGCGGCAGCCCAAGCAGCGAATTTCCCTTTTTGTACGATCGAGCCCAATGTCGGCGAGGTTGCGGTCCCAGATGCCCGGCTCGATAAGCTGGCCGAGATTGCGTCTTCGAAACAGAAAATCCCGGCCCGCATGACTTTCGTCGATATCGCCGGTTTGGTGAAAGGCGCCTCAAAGGGAGAGGGGCTCGGCAATCAGTTCCTCGCCAATATTCGTGAAACCGACGCCATCGCCCATGTGTTGCGCTGTTTCGAGGATGGCGACATCACCCATGTTGATGGCCGTGTGGACCCGGTAGAGGATGCCGAAACCATTGAGACCGAACTGATGCTGGCTGATCTTGAATCCGTCGAGAAGCGTCTGACCAATATCGTGCGCAAACTGCGCGGCGGCGATAAAGAGGCAGTCCAGCAGGAACGGTTGTTGAAACTGGCACAAGAAGCGTTGGAGAATGGCAAACCTGCGCGCACGGTCGAAGTCGATGAAGACGATGCCCGGGCCTGGGGTAATTTGCAGCTATTGACGTCGAAGCCCATCCTTTTCGTGTGCAACGTCGATGAGGCATCTGCGGCCACAGGAAACGCCCATTCTGAAAAAGTATCCGAGATGGCCGCTGCACAGGGCGCCGGAACGGTTGTGATTTCGGCCCAGATTGAGGAGGAAATCTCCCAGCTCGACGCCGATGAGGCCGAGATGTTCCTCTCTGAGATGGGTCTTGAGGAGGCGGGCCTCGATCGCCTTATTCGCGCGGGCTACGCGTTATTGAACTTGGAGACCTACTTCACAGCTGGCCCCAACGAGGCACGCGCCTGGACGATAAAAGAGGGAACTTTGGCTCCGAAAGCGGCCGGTGTCATTCACGGCGATTTCGAAAAAGGCTTCATTCGCGCCGAAACCATCGCCTATGATGACTATGTCGAACTCGGTGGCGAAGCACGGGCCAAAGAGGCAGGAAAAATGCGAGCAGAGGGAAAAGGCTACACCGTCAAAGACGGCGACGTGATGCATTTCCTGTTTAACACCTAAAGCAATGTTCTAGCGAAGCGCGATTTCAAAGCGCGCGCGTTTGGCCCAATCCTTCAATGCCGCCAGCACGCCCATTTGGCGGGCTATCAGATACTCGCCGGTTGCACTGACTTTGATCCTGGGGTGACCGCCAAGGCGCGTCGGCTGCGTTGCACGCGCTTTTTTGAACCCGTTTGTGTTCATCTCAATGACGACTTCTTTGTAGTCTGTCAGGCGCTCAAGATAGCGACGCGCGCGCTTTGCTTCATAAGGCGTCGTGCCGACGCGCCCGAGAAACCGATCCAATGCGCGCCCGCAACTGTCAGCGAGGGTCGCTTCCAAACTCATATCCGGGCCCCGAGGCAAGAAACGAGCGCGATTATCGAATTAATTGCAGGTGCGCGTCAGAGTTTTAGCTTGAACACCCTGCCAGGGCGAAGACGCATAACCATGCTGCGCTAAAAATAACGCGGCGCATACTGATAAAACAAATAATTTGGCCACAATGTCACCTCCACGTGTTTGACCGTGTCCCGAGGCAGCCCTTAGTTCATACCATAGATTGTCATAAAATCGTTACAGAAAGATTGTGGCAAGTTGTTGGTGTTCGCCCGATCGTTCGATCTTTGCTTGCGGTGATCGTCATGCGCAGCTAAACGGGCAGGTGGAGACGTGGCCGAGTGGTCGAAGGCGCTCCCCTGCTAAGGGAGTAGGCGGGAAACCGTCTCGAGGGTTCGAATCCCTTCGTCTCCGCCACCCAAACCTCTGAGAAAGTATGAGATTGCCCAAACTGGGCCATACTTTTCAGTACTTTACTCGCATAGCAAACAAGCCGTTGTCCGGTTGGGTTCTGGTTGGTCCGGTACGGTTGGGCTATTTTTGGGCGGGTAGGTTGACGGGTAAGTAGAGTCAGGGAGAGGCGCGCCCTGCTGTAGGTGCGGGGAGTTGCTGTTTTCCGGTGGCTTTCGCCCTTTACCGGTGCCTCAATCCTCACCTTGGCCAC
>JAPORH010000117.1 GCA_026710325.1 Litoreibacter sp.
CAGAGCATCACGGTATGCAGCGGGTTTACTCGTATGGTGCTGATGGGTTCTCTCGTATGGTAGGCATTTCCATTATTGCGGCCAACCTGGTGCGGCTGGGACGTTTTATTCGTGAGAAGGAGCGAGAGCGTCTGAAGCGCCAGCACCGTCGCGCCGCTTAATCATCAATTCAAAAAAACAGGCTTCTGACTGGACAGGCGGAGTCTGTCTGCTGCGTCATTTTAGCAGAAATGTCGGCCTGTTGAGGCCACTGACCGTCGGGTAATCGACGGTTGAATGATCAAATTTCTCAACAAGTTTGATATTATGATGAAAAAATTCACATTCGTCTCGGGCGGGCGTCAAAAAGGGGGGCAATGGCATTAACTTAAGCAATTTGCCAGATAATCTAATAATAATTAAATCAATATGTTGTGCTCTGCATCAAACTTATACAAAATATATGTAACACTCAGATTGAAATAATGATGAATCTCCTTAAGTTAATGCCATTGGGGGGGGGTAACAGACACTACCTAAGAGGTGTTGTGACCAAAGAGGTCGCGACCACAGACATTTACAAGGGGGTACTGCCCTTCATTGGTTTGCAGATTTTAGGAATGCTGCTGATTTGGCAGATGCCATTTCTGGCAACCTGGCTGCCAGAAATGGTCTTTTGAATGGTTTAGGATTACGTTTTCACGTGATCCGCCTATGCGGCAGCGCCGCCATTGCGTAAGAGACCAAGTAGTCATTTAGGGCCAGTGATGCAGCTGTCGCATCTGCCCCGTCACGGTCTGCGATCGCCTTTAGGATTGATGCGTGTAGCTTTGCGCCTTTGTGAATATGTCCATCGATGTCGCTCTTTAGGTTCATGATCCAAAACCGGCGCGACAGGGTTTGAAGCGGCTGCATTGTGCGGCCAATGTGCGAATTGCCAGCGGAATCACTGATCATCTGGTGAGTTTGGCGCACCGTAATGGTGTAGTTAGAGAGCGAAAAAGTCTCCTCCAACAGGCGAGTGGATAGCGCACCCATATTTTGGCGCTGCTCTTCAGTCGCTCTGAGGCATGCCAGCTCTACCGCGAGCACTTCTAAGGCGCGGCGCACCTCCAGTGCGCCAAGTTGTTCCTCAATGGAAATCGCGGGCACCTCAAGCCCGCGGTTGGGATGGATCCGCAGCATGCGGCCTAGGGCCATGCGCTGAATCGCCTCCCTAACTGGTGTCCGGCCAAGCTTAATCAATTCAACAAGCTGCTTTTCAGACACCATTGAGTCTGGCTCCAAAATCCCCTCTTCGAAGAATTTCGTCATTAATTCAAACGCTTCGTCAGATTTACTCATCGCGCCAGGTCCATTTCCAAAAATCGTCTTGACTTATCTTACAGCACAATTATCTAATATGTCAATAATGAAAAACCAATATATCAGTTGCATACTGATAATATGCGGGATGGGAGAAGCAAAATGAAATATGCACCACGAAGCGACACATGCCCGCTTCCCTTTTCTCCGTTTAAAGCGTGCACTGTGCCGCGCCCCATCGGTTGGCTTTCGAGCATTAGCGCCTCGGGCGTGGAAAACATCGCTCCCTACAGCCAGTGGCAAAACCTGACCTTTGACCCCCCGATGGTGATGTTCGCCGCGAACCGCTACCCGGATGGTCGTCGCAAGGATACGGTCATCAACGCCGAAGAAACTGGTTGGTTTGTTTGGAACCAGGCGACCTTCAAACTGCGTGAGGCTGTGAACACCAGCGCGATGGCGCTGCCTTCGGGCGAGAGCGAGTTCGACCGGATTGATGTGACCAAGACGTATGCTGACAATGGCGGTGTCCCGATGGTGGCCGAAAGCCCCTGCCATTTTGAATGTAAGCACATCAGCACTCATACTCTCCCAGGGGATAGCCCGATGGGCACAGTCGATGTCGTGTTTGCCTCCGTCGAGGTGATCCACGTGAATGACGATGTGATCACCAACGACGGTCGTTTAGACATTGCCAAAATCGAGCCGATCGCCCGAATGGGCTACTTTGACTACACAGTCGTTCGTGACGTCTTTGAAATGCGGGTTCCAGGATCTGATTCAGACGCACAAGCAGGCTTGGAGGGCAGGTCGAGTTCGGCCCTAGCCGCAGAATAATCACCAATACTAAATCCAACAGCAGGAGAACAACCATGACGAAAGATACACGCAGGTCACACCTTAATCTCAATCGCCGCGCAGTCCTTGGCGGGACAGCGGCGACGGTTCTGTTTGCCCCGAGCCTCGTGCGGGCTCAGTCCCTGACGCCAGTCACAGTTTCAACGGCACTTCGTCTTGCGAATTACACACCGGCGTATGCAGCCGCGCGCCAAGGCCTTTTTGAAAAACATGGGCTTGAGGTCGAGTTTGCCTCCGCAAGCTCGATTGCAGAACCGATCGCTATTTTGAACGCGGGCCGGGCGGATATTGCAATGACCGGCACGGGTACCGCGATCAACGCCTCAATTGAGGGTGCGGATACGCAGGTTGTTGCCAAGATGGCCGGCGCTATTGGCCTATGGTTTATCTCTCGTCCCGGCGAAGAGGTGACAACACTGGAAGGCCTTAAAGGCAAGACGATTGCGTCCTACCGCTTTCCATCGAACACGGTGTCGTCTCCCACCTTTGCCATGAAGAACGCAGGCTTTGACCCCGAAGCTGAAGGCGTGAAATTCTTAGAAGGACCTTTTGGATCGATTATTCCGGCTGTCGTGGAAGGTCGTGCCGATGTGGGCTGTGTGTTTGAATGGGACGCGAGCATCGCAGAAAGCACCCAAGGTCTAAAGGTGACGATGTCACTGGCAGAAACACTGGGTCCGATGGCCTTCACCTCTGCGATGATGTCAAAGGCCTGGGCCGCAGAGAACAGCGAAACTGCACAAGCCTTCATGAACGCCCTTGCAGAAAGCATGGCACTGCTGGCGCAGGATCCGCAGATCTATAAAGACGTGTCTGCGCTTGAGTTCCCGCAAGTACCGCAGGAAGCTGTAGCGCTTGGTGCCAGCCGGCTCCTGGACACGCCCGGAATTGTGCCAACAAGCCCGGTGCTAGAGCGTCCCGAATGGGAGGCAATGGTTGCTCATGATCTAGCTGCTGGCACCATCCGTGGAGAGCTAATGTATGACGATATCGTCGACATGACCTTTGCCAAAGCCGCAGTCGAAGCACTTGGGTAACGAAGGGTTTTAGCGTGACAAAGATGCTAAACTTTCGCGTGCTGCTGAGCCAGATTGGCTTGGCAGTCGTTTTGTTGGGCCTCTGGGAGTATCTGACAGCAATCGGATACCTGAGTGCCTCGCTTTACGGTGTGCCGTCAGGGATTGCGACACGCGCGTGGGAGATGATGCTTTCAGGCGAGTTATGGCAGCACACGTGGGTCACGACAGTAGAGGCCGTCATCGGGTTTGCGATTGGAAGCGCAATGGGCAGTTTTGTGGGGCTAGCCCTGTGGCTGCATGAGCCCACGGCCCGTTGCCTGCGCCCTTTCATTGTGGCCATCAACGGCGTTCCAAAGATCGCGTTTGCACCTTTGATTATCGTTTGGTTTGGGATCGGTATGGAAGCCAAGATCGCCATTGCCGCGATCCTGACTTTCATCGTCAGCCTGATAACCACGTATAATGGCACGCTTGAAACCGATAAGGATTTGCTGAAATTGATGCGCTCGCTGGGCGCGTCACGGGTGCAAACCTGGTTGAAGGTTGTCGTGCCCGCAGGGACGCCATGGATGCTATCGGCTTTGCGTCTCAATGTTGGGTTTGCATTAATTGGTGCAGTTGTGGGCGAGTACATCTCATCGCAAGAGGGGTTGGGCTATGTGGTCTATTACTCCGGCGTCCTTTACGATCTGAACGGCGTTTGGGTGGGCATTTTCGCCTTGATGGTTGTCGCTTTGCTGATGGACTACCTTGTCACTCTGTTTGAAAGGATGGTTCGATGGTAACGACGAATGCGCCTTTGAGGACCGAAAATCTTTCGGTGGTGTTCAACCCCGATACTGAGACAGAAGTGACGGCGTTCAGGGATATATCCTTTGAGCTAAAATCCGAAGAGATATTGGCCATTGTCGGGCCTTCGGGGTGCGGCAAGTCAACGCTGTTTAATGTCATCGCAGGGCTCCAGCCTGCGACGACAGGCCAGGTCGAGGTCAAGAACCGGCAGGTGGCGGATGCGACAGGCCATGTGGGCTATATGCTGCAAAAGGACATGCTATTGCCCTGGCGGACGGTCATCGACAACGTCTGCCTCGGATTGGAGGTCCAAGGTCTAGCAAAGTCGGTACGACGAGCGCGTGCGCAGGAGCTGATCAGCGCTTTTGGGCTTGCCGGTTTCGAGCAAGCCAAGCCAGGTACACTCTCTGGCGGAATGCGTCAGCGCGTCGCTTTTATGCGGACATTGGCATTGGACCCGGATGTCATTTTGCTGGATGAGCCGTTTTCAGCATTGGATTTTCAGACGCGAACGCTCTTGCAGCTAGAAGTGATGAAAATCATATCCGAGCAGAAAAAGAGTGCCGTCTTGGTGACCCATGACATTGGGGAAGCAGTCACAATGGCGGACCGTGTCCTTGTTCTCAGCCGTAGGCCCGGGACAATCAAAAACCTGGTCGAGATAGATCTGTCGCGTGAAGATCGGGATCCGGTAAAGCTGCGAAAGAATGATAAGTTTCAATATTACTTTCAAGCTTTGTGGGAACAGCTTGAATTGTGATATCACTCAAAACTCGCCCTTCAGGGTAGCGCGCGCCTGTGTTGTGTGTGTGGGTGAGCGATACCTGAACCGCGACTCTTGTTAGCGTGAGGGTAGGGTGCTCATCGCAATTCCTCCATCATCTTTTCGCGGAAGACTTCGGCTGGTGTCTTCCATCCGAGGCATTTTCGGGGCGTGTTGTTGAGGCGATCGCAGATCACTTTCATATCGTGATCTGTGCATCGCCGGATATCCCGTTTGCGCGGTAGCCATCTGCGAAGCCGGCGGTTGGTGTTCTCAACTGTACCTTTTGGGGTCGACTCCGGCTCGGTGCAGAATAGGACGGTAAGTTGTTAGGCGCTCATTCGTCGCCATCGGTATTCGCCGGTGAGAATGATATGGGCTCAGCCGAGAGGCGAGATGTGCGCGAGTAGATATGCTGGCGTATCCAATCCGGCCCTTTTTCGCTGCGCGACAGCGGCGCCAAGTTGTTTTGTATTCCAGAAGATGATGATGGCGGTGAGCAGGTTTAGCCCTGCGATGCGGAAGTGCTGGCCTTTTGTGTTGCGGTCTCTGATTTCGCCCTGTCGGCCAATCCGTAGGGCACTTTTTAGAGCATGGTGCGCCTCCCCTTTGTTCAAACCAATATTGGCACGGCGCTGCATATCCGTGTCGAGTGCCCATTCGATGATGAATAGTGTTCGTTCAACCCGACCGATTTCGCGCAGGGCAATGGCCAGGTCATGTTGCCTTGGTCGCGCCGCGAGTTTCTTCAGGAGCTGACTGGGCTGTATTCTGCCGGAAAGCATCGTTGCGATGCAGCGCAGCACATCAGGCCAGTTGGCAATGATGGTTTTTTCCCGGATTTTGTCACCTACCAAGTCCCTCAGTTCAACCGGAACACTGCGGCGATCAAAGACATGCAGCCGTTTGGATGGCAAATCCCTGATGCGCGGGATGAACAGATAACCCAGCAGCGACGTGGCTGCGAACACAAGATCGGTGAAGCCACCGGTATCGGCATATTGTTCCTTGATCCGCTTTCCTGTTGGGTTCATCAGCAACCCATCCAGAATGTACGGCGCTTCGTTGACGGTTGCGGGAATGACCTGCGTAGCAGAGGGACCGTATTGATCTGACACATGCGTATAGGCTTTCAGGCCAGGCTCATGGCCATACTTCGCATTGATCAGGTTCATTGCCTCGCCCTGCCGTGTGGTGGGAAAGAATTGCCCGTCACTAGATGCTGTCTCACCGGCACCCCAATGTTGCGCCATGGGCAATCGCGCTTGCGCTTCGATCACGGTGGCCAATGCCCGATTGATAGCCTCGCTTTCCACATGCCAGTTCGAAAGTCGCGCCAGTTGGGTAAAACTATGCGTGCTGCTGACCTCGGCCATCTTGCTCAACCCGAGATTCAGGCCCTCTGCCAGAACGACGTTCAGCAAACCAAGCTTGCCTTTGGGCGGCACCCCGGTGCGCAGATGGGTAAAGGCATCGGTGAACCCGGTATCATTGTCCACGTCCATAAGGATATCCGTGATCCGCACCTCTGGCAGACTGCGATAAAGATCAAGGATGAGGCTATCGGCTTCCGCAGGCACGTCCGCTTCAAGCCGTTCGACACGCAATCGACCATCTTCGATGACATCGCCAGGGAGGGTTCCATTTTTGACCGCCATGGCAAGCCTGTGCAGCCCGTCTTCCAGCCGTTGTCTTCGATCCGCAAGCCAGACTTCCGGCTCCAGTGGCATCGACAAACCCATGGTCTGAGCTGCCTCCACCGGTACCAGGGCCTGTTTCATATCAGAGTAGCGTCGCGAATGGGCAAGCCAGATATCCCCGGATCTGAAGGCTTCGCGCAGATGGAACATTACCGCGACGACCCATAGTCGGTCCCGGTTGCTCTCTGGGTTCCGCAAGTGGCCTCGCCATTTTGACTGCGGTTTCAGAAACGGCGCAGACCGGCTTGGGATATCCTGCTTGTTGCGGATTACATCAGTGGCGGTAAGCAATAGTTCGGCCACATTGGCTTCCATGATGTCCAAGGCTGCCAGCATTCGCGGGGCATAGAGCTTGAAGCGATGATAGCCTTTCTCTACATAGGTCAGTGCATCCGCTTTTACGGTTTTCCCAAGCGCTCCCGCTGTTGCGACGAGGTTTTCCAGCACGCCCCAACCACAGCACCGGCGACAGCCGCGTCATCGCCTTTTGCAAGCAGCAAGGTCATGCCCAAAGTCTCGAACCCTGCGAGAGTCGTGGCGATCTCCGATTGCGCCTGGGCAACACGGGCGTCGCAAATCCTCTTTGCTTCCCGCCAGATTGATCCCACGATCCGGTTATGCGTTTCGACAACGGTATCTGCGATGGCGGCTGACCATTCCACAACGCATGTGGCAAGAATGGCCAGTCGGCGATCACTGGTGATGTCCCGAAGACCATCTGTAAAATAGCGCTCCCCCTAACGGCGCAATTGCGCGACCCGGTGCGCCGGAATGTCGTCCAGAATTGCTGGCGATAAAGCCATACCCTGCAGAAATTCCAACCGATCAAGCTGACGGTTCATATCGGCGGAGTTCTTGCCCACCTCGAACTGTCGCAACCAGATGAACCGGCTGACCCGACCATCCAATTCCTCGGCCAGCAATTTGTCGAGCTTGGTGCGGGTATTTGCATCCAAACGAGCGGCAATGCGGGCCTCAAACCTACGTTCAGCGGCGACCAACGCATCTGCACAATGACGTTCGATGACCGAAGTTCCGGGCAGAATGATCTGCTGTCTGCGGCATTCTTCTACGAACCCGCGCACCAGAGCCTGACTGGATTGCGCCGCTTCAGCATTTCGGTCCAGCCAGCTCCGCATTTTCTTGGCGCGCTTGCCGGAAAACATCTTGTACCCGTACATCTTGCGCAGAGCATCCAGATGTTCCCGGCGGGTCTTTTCCCGTGCAGCATATGGCAAGAGGTCATCTGGTTTTAATCCGAGTTGCGCGGCCACAAAACGAGAAACGGGTTCAGGAATGACTTCACCTGCTTTCAACAAGCGGCCCGAATACCGAAAGGCACAAAGTTGAAGCGCAAAGCCGAGCTAATTTTCAGGCCGCCGCCGGGTGCCGATGTGCTCGATATCTTCATCATCCAAGGTGTAGTGCTTCAAAAGCGAAGCTTCATCGATCGGAAGATCAAAAAGCGCCGCGCGCTGTCGCGCGGTCAGGACCGCTCGGTGTGCCATCGGATTGTTCTTTCTTTATGGGATGGGGTCTTCAAAACTAGACATGTCGAGACGATCCGCTTGCCATGTCTTTTTCAATGTCTCAATATGATTTTCGCAAGACTTCTAAATCTTTTCGAGACCCTCAGGTTCAAAATCTCATGGCCAAAGTCGGATACGCCCGCGTCAGTTCAGTCGGGCAATCACTGGATGTACAACGTGAAAAGCTCACCGGTTGCGACAAGCTCTTCGAAGAGAAGTGCAGTGGCACAACTGATGCGCGCCCCCAGCTGAAAGAATGCCTGAATCACGTCCGCGATGGTGATCAGCTCACCGTCACGCGCATCGACCGCCTGGCGCGATCCACATTGCATCTCTGTCAGATCGCTGAGACCTTGCGCGAAAAGGGCGTCGATCTCGTCGTGCTCGACCAAAACATCGACACATCAGACGCAATAGGGCGGCTTCTCTTCAATATGCTGGGCGCTATCGGCCAGTTCGAAACCGAGATCCGTGCCGAGCGCCAGATGGACGGGATCAAAAAGGCGAAGGATCGCGGCGTCCAATTCGGCAAGCGGCCTGCGCTGACCAAGGTACAGATCATTGAGCTCTGCGAAAAACGCAAACAAGGCACGCTAATCAAAGACCTCATGGCTCAATACAGTCTCTCTAAGGCCACCATCTATCGGTATCTCAGTGAAAACGAAGGCTGAGCGCCGCCACAGCGCCCAAATCTGGGCTTACCGCCCTATTCTGCACCGAGCCGGAGTCGACCCCAAAACCGGCTCACAGGGTGGGAGGGAGCCCACGCCACCAGCCGCACCTCGGGAGCCACCCGGAACGGCGCGCGGCCCATTGGAGTCCACCTCCGCCTCCGAAGACGATGATCCTGACTGGATCAATGCAATCCTGAGCCAGACCGATGACTGAGACACATCTCATATCGCCGGAAGAGCGCGAC
>JAPORH010000040.1 GCA_026710325.1 Litoreibacter sp.
CAAGTGGACCAAATTCCGCGACACCGTGACCGACAACTTCCGCGTCATCTCAACCAAAAAATACACCTTGATCTGAGCAGAATCCAAGGTCAATTGGGTCGCAAGAGTATATATGCAATTTTAAGTGCGGTCTGTCTGTCGGCTGGAGCAGCATCCGCGGCCGTGGTCGGTGGTGGCGTAACATCGGGCACAGGGTCCTTTATTGAGCTCGATCCGACGTTGCCTGGTTTTGGCGTTGGACAACCTAATCTAGAAGTTGGTAATGACACTTTTCAGAACACCAACCTATACGCCTTCAATGAGGACCAAAATATCATTCTGCCGGGGACGCTGAGTATTGGCGGAGCCGTGCTGGCCGCGGGAAACGTGGTCGCGAGCCACTATGTCTTCTTCGACCCCGCTGGCAGTGCTAGTCAGACCGGCTTCGTCGATTTTGACGCGGATATTCTTGCGATTGCAGGGGACACAGCAGATTTGTCCGCAACGGATTTTCTTCTAAACAATCTGGTTACATATCTTAATCCGACCTTGCGCGGATTGGAGGCCGGTGACTCTGCGACCGTGGATGCGACGGATATGAAGCGTTTGCTGGTAGACTGGCGTGCGTCGACCCCGGGCGACTATGTGCGGGTCTTCACCGCGCAGTCTACAAGCGGGCCAGATCCGCGCGACCCTGATCCTCTGAACCCAGTGCCATTGCCCGCAGGCGGAGCCCTTCTGCTGAGCGCACTGGGACTTCTGGCACTCAAGCGCAAACGCGTCTGATACAACTCCCGAAAAATTTTTGAAAGCGGCGTCCATGCGCCGCTTTTTTCAGACAGCGAGCGGCTCTCTTGCGCCGGGTCGGATCACCGACGGGTCGTAAGGTTCGCGCGCAAAAACCTCCCGCACCACGTCGCGGAAAAAATCGATTTCCTCATGAGTGTAGCCCGGGTCAAATGAGCTCTGGTCCCAGCGTTCGCAAAAAGCCGCGCAATCGTCGAAATAAATGTGGCCGCGATAGACGTCGCGCTTGTGCTGGTCGCCACCCACATGGTGGCCATAATAGAGCATTTGGAAATCACCATGTTTTTCCACGACCCAGGTGCATTGCTCCCGCACGAAAGGTTTCAGGATAGAGGCTGCGTATTCGTCATGATTATAGGGAGCGAAGATGTCGCCAATGTCGTGAAGCAGCGCCGAGACCACCCAGTCGATATCTGCACCATCGCGATGCGCGCGTGTCGCCGATTGCAGCGAGTGACCGAGCCGCGTGATTTGGTAACCAGACAGGCTTTCATCCAGTGAGACCAGTGCATTCAAAAGCCTGTCGGCCGTGCCGGAGGCATACTCGACCTCCAACGGGTGCAGCAGATCGTAATCAGCCTTATCGCCGTCTTTCATGGCGGTGAATTTGACTTTTTGTTGCATGGCAGCCCCTCCAAACGTGCAAAAACCCTGCCGCAGATTGCGCGGCAGGGCCAGTGATTTTGTTTGGGGGGAAAGGCGGGCGGACTAGAACTTCCCGTTCTCATGCGCCATTTCAGGCGGAATCTCAGAGACAACATCCCAATGCTCGACGATTTTGCCATCCGCGACTCGGAACAGGTCAAAGAATGCCGTAGGCGTGTCACCCAAAGCGCCTTCCGACGCCGTGAAGACGAAATTGCCTTCAGCGACGATCAGGTGGGTCTCGTCATAGCGCATTGAAATCCCGGCCTCTGCCATTGCCGCCAAGGCCGCGCCGAGCCCGTCCAGCCCATCTGCGATTTCTGGATTGTGCTGGTGGTAGGTCTCGGTCGAGATGTAGTCTGTGATCTTTTCGGGTGCGGCGCCTTGCAACACATCGGTGACAAAGGCGGTCACCAAGGCCTTGTTCTCAGCGGTTTTGTCCAGATCCGTGATCTCGGTCGGCCCGTCGGTTTGACTGCGGCCGGAGACCGTTTCGCTCACGACCGGCTGCAAATTGTCCCAATGCTCGGCGACTTTTCCGTTCTCGACCCGAAACACGTCAAACCCCACCAAAGCGTCGCTGCCAAAGAGCTGGGCGTTGGTGTTGGTGTTGTGCAGCACCACCAGGTCGCCCTCGGAGATGACGCGATGTGTTTCGACGGTGAACCCGCTTTCTTTGAGCGCAGGAATGATGGCCAGAATAGGATCGGCGCCGGTCGGAACGGCGGGGTTATGCTGAATGTAGTCAGGCGCCAGAAGCTGCGCCGCAGTGTCAGGGTCATGGTCGGTGAAAATTGCGGCAAATGCGGCCAAAACGATTTCTGTAGGGGTCATGGGTCTATCCTTGCGACTCAGGTTGTCAGATAAATCCAGGATAGGTATCAAAAGAATACCTGGTATCAATTACGCACTATAAAGGAACCAAGTATGCCTGAGGATACTTCGCCGACGAAAGAGGATGTCGAAAACTGCCCGGTGCGCCAAGTTTTGTGCAAAGTCACCGGCAAGTGGCAGGTCCTGATCATACTGGAGCTAGAGGAGGGCGCACTGCGTTTCGGGGCCTTGAAACGGGCAATTGGCGACGTCACCCAAAGGGTGCTCACCCAAAACCTGCGCGGGTTGGAGCGCGACGGCTACATTACGCGTAGCGTTGATCCAGGCCCTCCCGTCGCGGTGCATTACCAACTCACCGCACGGGGGGAGGGGCTTATGAGACAGCTGAAAACCTTGACGGTTTGGGCATCCGAAGTTCATCCAGGCGTCATGCAGGATCGGGCGGTTTTTGACCAGGCGCAGAGCTAAGGCACCCTGCCGATGCCGCGGTGCAGCTTTGAATTTTGTTGACCGGGCGATCGTCTTCGAGCTCAATTGTCTGACAATTAAAGCAAACAAAAATTACTGCCAAAACCAATAGCACCGATCTGGGAGGAGACCTGCTATGAACCTAAGACCTGACCCTACTTTTTATCCGTCGGCCAAGATGGCGATGGAAGCCCCGGTTGAGAACTACGCGTTTACCTTGATGCTGAGCCCCGATGGCTCCAAGCCGGACGGGCTTGCCGTCGTGGATGTTAACACTAGCTCGAAGACCTATGGCCAGATTGTGCACGAGCTTTATGTCCCGAACCTAGGCGATGAATTTCACCATTTCGGCTGGAATGCCTGTTCCTCGGCTCTATCGCCCCTAACCGGGCACGCATTCCTTGAGCGCCGCTATCTGATCATTCCAGGCATCCGGTCCTCGCGCATCTACATTATCGACGTCAAAGACCCGCTCAACGCCAAGATCCACAAAACAATTGAGCCTGAAGAGCTGTTTGCCAAAACAGGCTACTCCCGCCCGCACACCATCCATTGCGGGCCGGAAGGTATCTATGTCTCCACGCTCGGTGGAGGCGGCGAAGACGGAACTGACGGCCCGCCCGGCATTTTCATTATGGATTGCCAAACCTTTGAAATCCTTGGCCGTTACGAGATGGAGCGCGGCGTTCAGGACAAGCATTACGATTTCTGGTGGAACCTGCCGCGCGATTACATGGTCTCGTCCGAATGGGGGCTGCCGCCGCAATTTGAGAACGGCGTGGTGCCGGAGGATTTGCTGTCCAACAAATACGGCCATTCCATCCACTTCTGGGATCTGCGCGGCCGCAAGGTAACCAAGACGATCGACTTTGGTGAGAACCACCAGATGGCGCTGGAAATCCGGCCTGCCCATGACCCGGTAAAGGAATACGGCTTCTGTGGCGTGGTGGTCGACACGACCAACCTGCAGGGCGCAATCTTCACCTGGTGGCGCGACGATGATGGCGAATGGCAGGCCAAGAAGACGATCACGATTGATCCGGTGCCTGCCGAGGCGGATGATCTGCCAGAGCTTCTGAAAGGCTTTGGCGCGGTTCCTCCGTTGGTGACGGATATCGACCTGAGCCTCGACGACAAATACCTCTACGTGGCCTGCTGGGGCCTGGGCGAGATGCATCAATATGACGTCTCCGATCCGATGAACCCGGTGCTCGCGGGCAAGGTGGAGATCGGCGGGATCGTGGCCAACCACAAGCACCCCAACGGCGAAAGCTTTGGTTACGGCCCGCAAATGGTAGAGATCAGCCGTGACGGCAAACGCGTCTACTGGACCAATTCGCTCTATTCGACATGGGACGATCAGTTCTATCCGGGCGACCGGGGTGCGGCGATGGTCATGGCGCGGGCCGAGGACGGTAAGTTCGAGCTCGACAAGGACTTCTGGGTCAAGTTCCCGGAGGGGTATCGGTCTCACCAGATCCGGTTGGAGGGGGGCGATTGCTCCACTGACAGCTTCTGTTACCCCAACGTCTAAGCCGCGCGTTTAGATGGGGGCGGAAATGTTCACAACCACGGCGGGGCTCTGGCTCGCCGTGGTCCTCTCGGGGCTCTATCACGGGGTCAATCCCGGGATGGGTTGGCCGCTCGCGGTCTCCTCGGCGCTGATGGAGCGGCGCCCGACCGCGTTATTTGCGGCGCTTGGCGCATTAGCGGTTGGCCATATGGCAGCGATGCTGCTGATCTTGCTTCCCTTTTCGATGCTCACATCGCTTTTGACCTATGAGCGGGAGCTGCGATACGGCGCCGGGGCCTTGGTCATCTGCCTTGGCCTCTATCTGCTGATCACCCGCCGCCATCCAAGGTTTTTGTCCCGCGTGCCGCCGCACCGGCTGGCGTTGTGGTCTTTCCTGGTGGCCATCGTCCATGGGGCCGCGCTGATGCTGGTGCCCATTTACCTGGGGCTCTGCGGGCCCGAGGCGCTGGAAGGCGGGCATTTGGCAGTGTCCGAACTGCTCGCGCGCAATGGCGGCATCTTAATCGGGGTCACCTTGGCGCATACCGCAGCCATGATCATCGCAGGCGGCGGCGTTGCCTATGCTGTTTACCGCTGGCTGGGATTGCATTTCCTGCGCAAAAGCTGGTTCGATCTTGAGGCAGTCTGGGCGGTGTCGTTGATCGGCGTTGGCGTGATCGGCTTGGCAACGGCCGGGCATGGATAGGCGGCTGGAAATTCTCGTTTTTCTAATTCGACTAGGCCAAGTTACACAGAAATTTAACCTCTCTAAATATACTTCTCGCGCAGTTAAGTATCGAGAAGAGGGTTGTGCCGTGAAAAACGTGTCAATTGCGATCAAGCTTTCCGTTTCATTTGCCGTCGTCCTTTTGTTGATGATTGGGCTGAGTTTGTTTTCGGTGTCGACCGTCGATTCTGCACGTGCACAGCTTGAACAGATAAATTCCGTCAACGCGGTTAAACAGCGTTACGCCATCAACTATCGCGGAAGTGTGCATGATCGGGCCATTGCGATCCGGGATGTCGTGCTATACGGCGACGATTTGGCGGCCAGAAACACCCAGCTTGCGTTGATTGACGAACTCGCACAGTTCTATGCCGACAGTGAAGTAAAACTCGATTCTATGCTCCGCGACGGCTCGATCTCAACACCAGATGAGGTCGAGATTGATCGGCGGATCGATGATATACAAGCACGGACGAACCCGCTTGTTTCCGAAATCATATCCCTTGTTGAAGCCGGGGAATTCGCAACGGCACAAGATATTTTGATGACCCAAGCCTCTCCTTTGTTCTCGGAGTGGCTGGGTTTGATCAATGAATTTATCGATTTGCAAGAGGCTCGCAGTCAATCGGGCGGCGCGACGGTAATGCAGTCAATAGACAGTTTTGGCCAGATCAAGACCTATGTGTTGGTTGGCGTTTTGTTCGTTTCTGCGATTGTTGGCCTGTTCGTGACACGCTCGATCACTGTCCCATTAGAGACGCTTCGAAGTGCTCTCGGCGAGTTGGTCTCTGGCGAAGGTGCGCTGGATCCGGCGCTCTTAGGGCGTAAGGACGAAATTGGTAAATTTGCTCAGTCGACAATCGACCTACAGAACGCGATTCAAGACAAAATGCACGCGGAAAGTGTCGCGCGAGAGAGTGCCTCCGAAGACGCTAAATACGCTGCGCGGGAAACGAGCAAAGCTTTGAGCCAACTCGCATCGGGCGATCTAACTCATCGTATCGAAACTGAGTTCGCTCAAGAGTACGAGTCGCTACGGGCCGACTTCAACGAGGTTGTTGATCGCTTGTCCGAAATGATGAGTTCCGTTGTGGCGACGTCAACTTCGATCCATGGCGGGACTGATGAGGTTGCAAACGCCTCCGGTGATTTGGCCCGCAGAACCGAAAATCAGGCAGCGGCCTTGGAAGAAACCTCAGCCGCATTGCAAGAGATCACAACAGGCGTAAATAGTGCAGCGTCGAAAGCCAAGACGGTGGCAAACACCACCGAAGAGACGCGCGGACATGCCGACAAAAGCGGCGCGATCATGGAAAAGGCCGTCAAGGCCATGCAGGACATTTCAGAAAGCTCCAAAAAAATCTCCGAGATCATCGGCGTAATTGACGATATTGCCTTCCAAACCAATCTACTGGCTCTTAATGCAGGTGTTGAAGCGGCGCGTGCGGGCGATGCTGGTCGCGGCTTCGCCGTCGTCGCTTCAGAGGTGCGCGCGCTGGCACAACGTTCGTCTGAGGCTGCGGGCGACATTAAAGGTCATATTCTTGAGAGCTCTGAGCGTGTGAACGAGGGTGTGGACCTTGTTGGAGATACCGGCGTAGCGCTACAAGAGATGCAGGAACAAATTGCGAAAGTTGCCGAATTGGTTGGCGAGATTGCACAATCCGCCGATGAACAATCGACCGGCTTGGCCGAGATAAACTCAGGCGTCGCCGAATTGGATCGCGTTACTCAAAGCAATGCTGCCATGGTCGAAGAGGTGACCGCCGCAACCGAACTCCTCCGCAATGATGCGACCGGTTTGAGTAAACTTGTCGGGTTTTTCCGCGTCGGTGCGGCGACCGGCAGTCAGACGAGTTTTAGACGCGACCAAGCTGCCTAAGGAGAACGCGTCACAGCCTCGCGCTGTTCGCTGAGCTCATGGCGCTGCAAGCGGCTCAGATCGGGGCGACTGACCCAGGGCAGGCGCAGGGTTAATCCACGCCGCCGCTGAGCCACGCTCGGATGTAAGGTTTCAGAGGCATCGAGCCCCACCTTGCGCGCGCGGCGTTGCAAGAAAAACCGCGTCAACCCGCGAAACGTGCCGACCGAGCGCGCGTTTACATCTGTGGGCAGCCGCGCCTGCCAGCTTTGGGGAAGCGGCAGGCCGCAATGCTCGGCCCGCTCAAGCATCCAGACCAACGGGATATTGGCTAATTTGCGCGCCTCATACACCCCGTTCAGATGCCCGCCCACATCGCTATGCGAGCCCGGGAACCACATCTGCACCAGCGCCCCCTCATGGTCGTCCCGGCTTTCCCACAAGACCGGCTCATAGGCTTTGCGAGTCTCGTTCAAAGCCAAAGCCTGAAACCCGTTGCGCACTGAGCGGCCTAGATGGTGGGAGTGAAACGAATGCTCCTCGGGAGAAAAACGCCACAAGACGGGGGCGCGGAACCCAAGGGCGCGCACGGTGTCCCAGACCCCGATCATTTCAATCGGCGTCTGCGCATGGCAATGTGCGTCGTGAAACGCGGCGGCGGCTGCGCTGTCGGGGCCAAGTCGGTAATGCCGATACGCCTGGCGCACGTTGCGCTCCGTCGCACAATCCGCCCGCAAAAGCCCGACCTTGTCGATCACGCCGGCAAGGCTGCGAACCGCGTAAGCGCCGCGCGAGAAGCCAAAAAAGAAGATGCGGTCGCCGGGCTGATAACGGGAGGCCAAAAACCCGTAAGCCGCGCGGATCTGTTCATTGATGCCGACGCCTGCCAGCACATCCATGGCGCGGCGAAAGCCTTTCCACTGGATGCCCGCCTCATATCGCAAGGACATAGCCTTGCTCGGCGCCATTTCCGAGAGCATGCGGAAGGTGATCCCTGCATTGGTCTCGTAGCCCTCGTCCAGCGAAGACATGGTGCCGTCAAAAATGATCACATGGGTGACAGAGCCTCGCGACGCGGCGGCCGATGGGGGCGCGCTGCTTTGTTCGGATGGCCCAAACCCCGCCAGCGATTTCAATCTGCGCGAGGCTGAAAGACACTGGCCCAAAGCCGATTTCATAAATTGTGGTAGACGCATCCAGCCCCTCTTCTCGCGCCGTGGTCGTTTTGGGACTTTAGGTCAGCATCCGGCCGCTGTCAGTACAAAGGCGCGCACGGTTTGGTGAGGCCATCAGCGCGTCTTGGCGCATGAAAAAGCCCGCCGCAGCTTTCGCCGGGCGGGCTCCATGTTACGTTTCGGTAGGGCTTAGGCCTTTTTGAAACGACGTGCGAGGCCGAAAGCACCGAGGCCGGCCAGCATCAGTGGCAGACCTGCAGGCAGTGGCACTACGGTCGTCGTACGCATCGATTCGTCCCAACCCAACCAGTCAGACCCACTGAAGCACTTTAGGTTGCCGTTGACTTCATAAGGCCCGGTGCAACCGGCAAAAGTGTTTTGAGTTGTGTGCAGCCATGTGCCGATCATCTCATCGAACTTAACACCTTCCCAGGTTACGCCGTTATCAGTTGGAACATTCAAGTTGTTCAAAACCGAAACGTCCAAGCTCATGCTGTAAGTTGTTTTACCTGCGCCGTCGCTGGACGATTGAACCACGTTTTCCCAACTGTCCAGTTGAGTGCCCTCAAATGCGCTGTTCACGCCGCGTACGCCGGCCATACCGGTGTATTGGTAAGCCCAAACATCAGTGAGATCGGAGTATAGGATGGCAAGGTGACCTTGGGCCTGATGGTAAGGCTGTGGACCGTCGTTCACAACGACCCAGAAACCGTCAGCGTTGTCGCTGTCTTTAGATGTGAACGACATTTTGACCCACATTCCCCAAGTAATCCGCTGATTTTGCTGTCCCGTTTCACGGTACACGACTCACGGCGAAATAGCCTTCGATTTTGGGCTTGAAAGCGCCCG
>JAPORH010000080.1 GCA_026710325.1 Litoreibacter sp.
GTGGCCAAGGTGAGGATTGAGGCACCGGTAAAGGGCGAAAGCCACCGGAAAACAGAAACTCCCCGCACCTACAGCAGGGCGCGCCTCTCCCTGACTCTACTAAGTAGCCCCTAGTCCAAGTGTGGTGAAACCATCCGTCGGTGCAAGAAGAGTGTTTGTCGTGTCGTCACCTTCTTCATATCCAACAACAATTGCGCCTGACCAGTTCTCATTGAATCTGCGGCCAATCCCGAGAGAGTAGGTCGTCGTATCATCCGTGAAATTCACATACTGACCGGCCGCTGGGGTGGAGAGGTTGAACCCTTCCCATTCCACGTAACGAACGGAACCAAACAGAAGCGTGTTCTGAGCAATGCCTGTTTGAAATTCGAGGTTCCATGAGGCTGGGGTCGTTACAGTGAAGTTTGTTTGCGAAACGGTTGGGCCCGCCAAGTTGATCTCTGTGCCGGTAAGGCTTTGATCAATCTCGCTGTTATATGTCAGCGCAACCCGCAAAGCGATGTCGGGGCGTTCATAAGCGACACCTGCCAACGCGCCAACCGCATAGTCGGAACTCGCCGTCAAGTTAAACGGGACACCGCCAACAGTTGTCTGAATGCTTCCGCCAATCTCTTGGAGCCGCAAGCCGCCATGGACGGACCACGTGTCGTTAAACTTGTAACGGGCGACACCTGTCACAGCGGTTGCATCGATAAATGCGAAGCCTTGGATCACAGGGCGGTAATCGACGTCTGCGCCAAACGGCTGATCCAAAATAAGCGCAAAGCTAAGTTGGTCAGTGATGTCGGTCTTGTAGGCAAACCCGACATTTGAAAAGCCTGCGAGCGGATCAGCGGGGATCGCTGCCGCACTTGCTTGTGGATCGGCAATACGGAACGAAAATTCGGTATACTGCCCTGTCTCGCCACCTTTTTCGAAAAGCGGTCCCAGGAACTGACCAGTGCGGTCAATTCCACCTGCAAGTGCGCCTGCGCTCGACATGGCGATGATCGCGGTCGCTGTTGTCAATCGTTTCATGTGAGTCCCTCCCGAGAACTTTTGTTTTTATCCCCAGCCTTGTGTGCTGTGCTGGATGGCCTGCGTCAATTTGTAACCCTGCGTCACAAACCCTAAACACTGGCTGACTTTGCGTCACCCTTTGTTTGACCGCTTTGTTTTCACAGGTGCGACAAAGTAACAGTTGCTTACGAAACCTTAACAGCCCGGCTTTCTGCCAAAATGTTCAGGTAGTTCGCCCAGAAAATGATGCAGGCGCCCAGGATCACTTGCCACTCCAGTGGCTCGGAATAAAGAACTACTCCGATCATAGCGACCACAGGCAATCGAGCGAAATCGCAAGGAATTACGACTGTAGCTGGGGCCAGTTGAAGCGCGCTAGTCAGGCAAAAATGTGCGGCGAGGCCCGCGACCGAGACCAACCCGACCCATCCAATAATTGCGGAGCTTGGGATCGCTACTTCTCCGTCCCATCCTGCCGTGATGACCCCTAAGGCCGCTTGCATAACGACGAGCCAAAACAGAATAGACGTGATTTTCTGGGTGCGCGTCAGGATTTTGGTGAAAATTGCGGACCCCGCAAACCCGATTGCGGCGCCCGCAGCGAGCAAAATGCCCGGCTCTATGTTTGAAAAGTCCGGCCGCGCAACGATCATTGCACCGCCAAAACCTACGATTGCGACGATGATACGACGCGCGTTGAGACGTTCGGACAAAAAGATCGGTGCGAGGAGCATCAGCCAGATTGGCATTGTGAATTCCAACGCGACGACCTGCGCCAAAGGAATGAGCGTCAATGCCGCAAACCACAAGTTCTGCCCCGCGAAATGCGAGATGTTGCGTCCCAGGTGCAGGCCCAGCTTTTCGGCTCTGATATCTTTGAGCGTTCCAAAAACGGTTGCAAAGCTAAGGACCAGGGCAATGCCAATAAAAGAACGGTACATCATCAACTCAAACGTATCGAGCTCAACCGCGACGGCGCGACCAGCGACCGCCATTGACGAAAATGAGATGATAGCGCCCAGCATCCAAAGCGCGGCCTTCAAGGGTTGTGATTGTTCAGGCGTAGCGGACATGATTGGATCGGTTACTGGGTGGTTTTTCGACACCCTTGGGCTCAGCGTACGAGGAATGCAATGCGAATTCTTATTTGGCTCGTGATCATGCTTTTCCCTTTTGGCGCATCTGCCGACCAACGGCCGAGCGTAGACAAGGTCCATGAAACAGCTGCGCAGCTGTTTTCGGAGATGCCAAAGCTCGAGCCTGTGCCGATGATCGAAGGGCATTGCGGCGCCGATGATCAGGTGCATGACCGCATTGCTTATTGCACCAGTTCCAACACAATTCTTTTGAGCGATGCAGGACGCCCCAGTGACGTCGCCGCTTACGAAATGGCGCATCTTTTGGGGCATGCTGTGCAAGTCCGTCATGGCGTTGCCGATATTGCCCTGCGCGAAATCCGGGCGCGACCTTCGGAGGAAGTCAAGCTGCGGGGCTGGGTCACGCGCCAGGTGGCGTGCATCGCTGGCTTTCTCTACGCTCAGGCGGGCGGGAGCGCGTTCGAGATCAAGGCTCACTATAGAGAAGAGCCTCTTACGCGCAGCTATTGGGGGCGCAATCCGCTGTCGCTTGGACCGCGTGTCTCAATAGGTATTTCGGCGCGGCAGGAATGGTTTGATATAGGGTTAAAGGGTGATTTGGCCGCTTGCGCGCCGGGAGAGTTCGGCTCCGAGCTGTTGCTCGAGGCGCTTATTCCCACTCAATAGTACCCGGCGGTTTTGAGGTGATGTCATAGGTCACGCGGTTGATGCCCGGCACCTCATTGATGATCCGCGTTGCCGTCTCGCCAAGAAATTCATGGCTAAAAGGGTAATAATCCGCAGTCATCCCGTCGACCGAGGTCACGGCGCGCAACGCGCAGGCATAGTCATATGTGCGCCCGTCACCCATGACGCCCACGGTGCGAACAGGCAGAATTGCTACGAAAGCCTGCCAAATCTCGTCATAAAGCCCGTGTTTGCGGATCTGGTCGATATAGACCGCGTCGGCTTCGCGTAGAATGTCGAGCTTGGCGCGGGTGATTTCGCCCGGGCACCGAATTGCGAGGCCGGGCCCGGGGAAGGGGTGCCGACCGATGAAGCTGTCGGGCAGGCCAAGCTCCCGACCCAAGGCGCGGACCTCGTCTTTGAAAAGCTCGCGCAAAGGCTCTACCAAAGTCAGGCCCATTTTTTCGGGCAAGCCTCCGACATTATGGTGCGATTTGATGGTGACCGACGGGCCGCCGGAGAAACTCACGCTTTCGATTACGTCAGGGTAGAGCGTGCCTTGCGCCAGGAACTCCGCGCCCTCGATCTCATTGGCGTATTTCTGGAAGACGTCGATAAAGAGCTTACCAATGATCTTGCGCTTGGTTTCGGGGTCGGATTGGCCTTCAAGCTCGCCCAAGAACAGCTCTGTTTCATCGGCATGGATGACGCGCAAGTTCATATGATCGCGGAACATGCCGACGACTTCCTCGGCCTCGTTTTTGCGCAAAAGGCCGTGGTCGACAAAAACGCAAGTCAGCTGCTCGCCAATGGCTTCGTGGATCAAAGCTGCCGCGACCGAACTATCGACACCGCCGGAGAGCGCGCAGATAACGTTTTTGTCGCCGACCTGCTCTTTAATCGCGGCGACCGCCTGTTCGCGGTAGGCACCCATCGTCCAGTCGCCGGTGAAGCCCGCCATCTTGACAAAATTTTCATAGAGCTTGGCCCCATTTGGCGTGTGGTGCACCTCCGGGTGGAACTGCACTGCGTAGAAATTGCGCGCGACATCTGCGGTGATGGCAAAGGGCGCATTAGGCGAAGTGCCATAGACCTCAAACCCAGGCGCGATTTCGGCAACATGGTCGCCATGACTCATCCAGACCTGCTCTTTATCATCGGTGAACCAGCCGGACAGGAGGTCTGTTTTGTCGTCCGATGGTGTGACATAGGCGCGGCCAAATTCGGCGGTGCCGTGGCCGCGTTCCACCTGTCCGCCTAGCATCTGCATCATAACCTGTTGGCCATAGCAAATCCCAAGGATCGGTACGCCGAGGCTGTAGACGCTTTCTGGTGGCCGAGGGGAGCCGTCGTCGATGACAGAGCAAGGACCACCTGAGAATATTACGGCCTTTGGCGCGAACGTCGTAAGAAAGGCGTTATCTACCAAATTGAATGGGTGGATTTCGCAATAGACGTTCAGCTCGCGCAACCGACGCGCAATGAGCTGCGTCACTTGGGAGCCGAAATCAATGATGAGGAGGCGGTCGTGCTGCATGTCTGACATGGCCATCCTCTACGACCCAAAGGCGAGGGTTTCAAGCGCGGCGCGCTGCCGTTTTTGAGCCAAGATGTCGCTTTCCCGCCCAGAAGGCCGAATTTTGTCGCTGCTTAGCGAAATAGGGTGGGTATGACAAAGCACGCTTTCAAAATGGGGTATGCCGAGATGAGCGAGACAGCAACAGCACCAAGACGCAGAGCACGTGGTGGCGGCGGGGCCGCAAGGCGGGCCGAACGTACTGCTGTAAGCATTGAGACCGCGAAATATATCGAGCGGAATATCCCCAATTTTGAGGTTCTCACCGACGAGGCACTTGAGATCATCGAGGCCAATGCTGAGACGGTCTTGGAAGAGATAGGCGTCAATTTCGTCGACAATCCGGCGGCGTTGGAGCGTTGGCGCGAAGCGGGCGCAGATATTGACGGCGAGCGGGTACGCATTCCCAAAGGTCTTGCGCGCCAACTTTGTGCGACAGCCCCCTCTATGATTACCCAGCATGCGCGCAATCCCGAACGCTCGGTCGAGATTGGTGGTCGCAATCTGGTCATCGCCCCGGTCTACGGCCCGCCTTTTGTGCGTGACGCAGAAGGCGGTCGCCGCTACGCCACGATCGCGGACTTCCAGAAGTTCGTGAAGCTTGGCTACATGTCCAAGTGGCTGCATCATTCGGGCGGCACGGTCTGCGAGCCTACCGATATTCCGGTCAATAAACGCCATCTCGACATGCTCTATGCGCATATGTCGCTCAGTGACAAACCTTTCATGGGGTCGGTGACGGAACCTGAACGCGCGCAAGATTCCATCGAAATGTGCGACATCCTGTTCGGCGGGTTGAATGACCGCACGGTGATGACGTCGCTGATCAACATCAACTCGCCCATGACCTTCGACTCGATCATGATGGGCGCGCTAGAGCACTATGCCGCCGCAAATCAGGCCTGCATCGTGTCGCCTTTCATTGTCGGTGGTGCAATGGCGCCAGTTTCTGTTGCCGGTACGTTGACCCAAGTGCTCGCTGAAGTCTTGGCAGGCGTAGCATATAGTCAGCTCATCCGCCCCGGCGCACCTGTCATCATGGGGGCCTTTGTGACCTCAATTGACATGAACTCTGGCGCGCCGACATTCGGAACGCCAGAAGCGGCGCATATAACTTACGGGACAGGGCAGTTGGCGCGCCGCCTTGGGCTGCCTTACCGCTCGGCCGGGTCTTTCTGCGGATCAAAGCTGCCTGATGCACAGGCGGCTTATGAGACTGCAAACTCGCTGAATGTCGGTCTCATGGCAGGTGTGAACTTCATGTTGCATGGCTGCGGCTGGCTGGAAGGCGGCCTTGTGTCGTCCTTTGAGAAATTCGTGATGGATGCCGATCAATTGGGCGCATTACACGGTTTGGCAAAGGGCGTGAGCGTAGACGAAAACGCACAAGCGATGGACGCATTGCGCGAGGTTGGCCCGGGCGGTCACTTCTTGGGCTGCGCGCATACGCAAGCCAACTTCAAGGACGCGTTCTGGCGGTCGGATCTGCTAGATTACAAACCGTTCGAGACATGGTCAGATGAGGGCGCACGCGACACGCAAGCTTTGGCAAGTGCGCGGGTTGAGAAGCTTTTGAATGACTATCAGCAGCCCCATCTCGATCCGAGCGTTGATGAGGCGCTGAAGGAGTACATTGCCAAGAAAAAGGCGTCGATGCCCGACGCCTTCGTCTAAAACCCGACTCAGGCCCGGATAGATCGCGGAAGCAAACGGCATTCGGCAATCAGGGCGACGAGCAGCTCGATATGCTTGGATGGGCGGTAGGCGGCGTCGCCAGCCCGGCGCGTTTCCTCGAGCTGCCCTTCTTGCACAATCAAGCCTTCAATGATTGCGCGCGTGCTCTTTGTTGGGTTCTGTCCCGTCAATCGCGTCAGGTCGCGTTTCCTGTTGTAGTCAGAGATGCCATGCCGGGCGGCGCGTACAAGAAGGCGTGGCCTGCGAAGTGTTGCCAGAAAGCCGTCGAGCTGTTGCATTAAGAAATTCCTTCTTGCGAGCAGTTATTGGGGTTCGAAGGAAATTATCGTCATATTTTAAAGCGTTGCAGGGCGGCGCTCCCAGCGTACGCAGTGGATAACTCTGTTTATAAAATTTAAACTAAATCTGCGAAATCAGGGTCTTGTTAACCAACATTAAAGAATTGAGTCGCAGGTATTGAGCCGTTGAACACGCGACGGGGGTTGCTGAACGATGGACATTATTCCGAACAATCAATCGCTGGAGGGCGTTCCAAATTGGGTGCCCGCCCCTGTCCAAAGATATTTGAAACATGTCGAGTACGGCCTGTCGTTAAGGGACGTAGCCCGGGATGAGGGATGTCATGCCTCCACCGTGCTGCGACAGGTGCGCCGTTTTGAAAACAGACGAGACGACCCATTGATAGATGAAGCTTTGGACGAGTTGGGCGCGCTGATGCAGGCGCCGTCTCGTAGCACGATTGAGAAAGGACATTCTTCCATGAACGCCTATGCCAGACCAAAGGCATTGCCCGATGAAAACACATTGGCGCGCGAAGCGCGACGTATCTTGCGCAGACTCTGTGAAACGGGCGCGGTGCTGGCCTTGGCACCCGAACTTGGAAAAGCGGTCGTCTTGCGCACCCGCGCAGAAGACCCGGAAGCGCCGCCTGTGCGCACCGCTGTCGTCAGCCGGGACGTGGCCCAGGCCTTTGCTTTGAAAGACTGGATCTCTTGTTCTGCTTCGGGCCGTATCGCGCGCTATACCGTTACCTCTGCTGGGCGCGCGGCGTTGAAGCGGTATCTGTCTGAGGAAAATGAAAAACGACGCGGACGTGACGATAGCCCGCTCGACAGTTTCCAGGAGCAGCATATTGAGTGGGGCGAAAAAGATGTCGCCAACGAAGATGGTGCAGGCGGCAAAAATACAATCCGGTACAATGTTGCAGAAAGCCCGCTGACGATGCTCTCGCGTCGCAAGGACAAGGACGGAAAGCCATTTTTGGGCATTGATCTTGTGCAAGCAGGGGAGCGTTTTCGCGAGGATTTTGAGCTGGCACAGATGGGGCCGCGAGTTGCGCAAAACTGGGACCGGTTCATGACATCGGGCGACCGTGGCTCTTTCGGCTCTGACAACGGAATTGCGGAGGGGCCTCGCGCCGCGCGGGAACGCATAAATGAAGCGCTGGAAGATCTCGGTCCCGGTTTGGCTGACATTATCATGCGCTGCTGCTGTTTTCTTGAAGGGCTAGAGGCGGCCGAAAAACGTATGGGGTGGTCGGCACGTTCTGGTAAAATCGTGCTGCGTATCGCTTTGCAAAGGTTACGGAAGCATTACGTGGACAAACACGGCTCTGTCAGTGCCCTAATCGGCTGACCAAGCATCACTCACGGCAACCTAAGCGCGCTCCCATCGGGGCGCGTTTTTTTGTGCAATTCTGCTATGCATTCCAGACCCTTGCCCTACAGCGGGCACAACCTTACGTTGCGCTCAAAGAGAGGACCCGTAGCCATGTCCACCCGTGACCTGAAAATCCCGTCGCAGCGCCACCCTGAAAAAGCGCGCAATCCCGACAATGCGCAGCCTAAGAAGCCTGAGTGGATCCGCGTCAAAGCGCCGGTGAGTGAGGGCTACAAGGAAACCGCAAAGATCATGCGGGACAACAAGCTCGTTACCGTGTGCGAGGAGGCGGGCTGTCCTAATGTGGGTGAGTGCTGGTCCCAAGGCCACGCCACAATGATGATCATGGGCGAGGTGTGCACCCGGGCCTGCACCTTCTGCAACATCGCGACCGGCAAGCCACCGGAGGACTTGGACGTGTTCGAGCCGGGTCGCGTGGCCGCTGCGGTCGAGAAGCTCGCGCTGAACCATGTGGTGATCACCTCCGTTGATCGAGACGATATCGAGGATGGCGGGGCGGAGCATTTCGCACAGACGATCCGCGCGATCCGTAAACGCTCCCCCAGCACCACGATCGAGATCCTGACGCCCGATTTTATCCGCTGTGACCCCAGTGTGTTAGAGATCGTCGTTGAGGCGCGGCCCGACGTGTTCAACCACAATCTCGAAACAGTGCCTGGTTTGTATCCGGAGGTGCGCCCTGGCGCACGCTATTTCCACTCTCTGCGCTTGTTGCAGCGGGTTAAGGAACTCGATCCCAGCATGTTCACGAAATCGGGCATCATGGTTGGGCTGGGCGAAGATCGCCAATCCGTCATCCAGGTCATGGAAGACATGCGCGCCGCTGACATCGATTTCCTGACCATCGGGCAGTACCTGCAGCCCACGCCCAAGCATCACCGGGTGGACCGGTTTGTGACACCCGAGGAGTTCGCCTCCTACGAGAAGGCCGCCTACGGCAAGGGCTTTTTGATGGTTTCCGCGACACCGCTAACACGGTCGAGCTACCACGCGGGAGATGACTTTGCGCGGCTAAGAGAAGCGCGGCTGAAGAAGCTGGGCGCGTAGCGGCAACAACCGCGCTTGCCAAACCTGCCTTCGGGTGTGCGCCGTGGAAAGGCGCGTTTTCCTTGCGGGTGCGAATCCCGCCC
>JAPORH010000126.1 GCA_026710325.1 Litoreibacter sp.
AAGCTTCAATTCGAATCCTTTTCGCTCCTCGTTTCAAGTAGCGTCGTGTACTATGCAGTTTGCCAATATTCGCGGCTCATTGTTGCATAATGATTGATTTGTAAGTTTACATTGTCAGACATGGTTCGTGATGAGCAAATGCCTTTAATTTTGTGAATATCCAGTTGACCGTATGATTTGAGAACACTTGTACGGCATATCCATTTCGTTGCCTTATGATTGCTTAATTCTGGTTCTCTGAAGAGGAAACTTTCTCGAACGCTGTTTGGTTGTTCGGAAAGCCCACTACTGCCAAAGATACTCCAATTTACGTAAACTAGGTCCTGATCCGAATAATCGCTAAAAATGTTGTTCAGGCGCCTTCCGTCTTTGCAGTACCAGAACTCGTCAATATCGGCGATTAAGAGCCATTCAAAGCGAGCTAAAATATGGTGGTTTTGTATAGCCTCCCAGTAACACTCTTTTTGTGCGTACTTTTTAGGGTTGAACACATATTTAACGCGTCCTGTTTCTCGCCAATGTTCGACGCGCTCGCGAGAGTTATCAGTGCTTCCATTGTCAATAACTATGATTTCGTCAGCACCTTCAGACAAGTAGTGCTCAATCCATTCGGATATGACCATCTCTTCATTCTTCATAATTCCCACGACAGCCAGCTTCCCATCGTAGGCTTCAAGACGGGTGCCATGTCTTGAAGCACGGCGCTTGGCTAGCCGGTTTCGATTCCACACCACTAGTTTTCTTGTCAGAGAGTATTGCTTGAAATACCTGCTTATTGAACCGACTTTCACTTCGTACAAAACCTTTCATTGGACAAAAAACGGGCTGTACAGGCTTCTAATTCGTGACGCGCCAAACTTAAATCGAAAATAGCTAGGTATTGTAAGCAAAACTGCCGACCAAACAAACCCTAGCCGCGCATCGCCGTCACGCGGGAACGCAATCCTCCCGAAGAACGCAAGCGCTTTATGGCAGCCAAGCACATCCCACCGAAAAAACGTTCCACAAACACCAACAAGATCGCCGCCCCGGGGGGGCGTGACGGCGATGCGCGGCGGGCTTCGCCCTTGATTCCGCGCTGGTGAACTGAACAAACCCTATTTGCCTGCGGCGAATGGGGGGCGTGCTTCTCGGGCAATAAATATGCCCTGCCAGCCTTCGGCGGTTGTTCCAACCGCCTTGGAAGGCGAGGCTCGGCGGCCTGCGCCCTTGTCTCCCGCAACCGTATGGTGGGCAAATCTGCGCACCTTATCCACACCAAATCCACGCCACCCCACGCTCAAATCGAACTAAATCTTGTGATCCCGCCTCATTTTTGCTCTACATAACCCCACCCCAACCGAAAGCGCCTCATGCCGCATGAAGCCTCGACAGATTTGACCAAATTCCTCGACGGGCAGCGTTTTGCGACCGTGATGGCTGACCCGCCCTGGCGCTTCACCAACCGCACCGGCAAGGTCGCGCCCGAGCATAAGCGGCTCGCGCGCTATCCCACGATGGAGCTGGACGATATCTGCGCCCTCCCCGTCGCAGAGCATCTCGAAGACACCGCGCATTGCTATATGTGGGTGCCAAACGCGCTGCTGCCGGATGGGCTGCGCGTGCTTGATGCCTGGGGTTTTCAGTACAAATCCAACATCATCTGGCACAAGGTCCGCAAAGATGGCGGCTCCGACGGGCGCGGCGTGGGGTTTTACTTCCGCAATGTGACCGAAATCCTGCTCTTCGGCGTGCGCGGCAAGAACGCCCGCACCCTGCAACCCGGCCGCACGCAGGTGAACCTCTTTGCCACCCGCAAACGCGAACATTCCCGCAAGCCCAATGAGCAATATGACATAATCGAAAGCTGCTCCTGGGGGCCCTACCTGGAGCTTTTCGGCCGCGGCAAGCGGGAGAATTGGACCGTCTGGGGCAATCAGGCCGATGACGACTACAAGCCCACCTGGGACACCTATAAATACAATTCCGGCGTCGCGGCGGAGTAGCACATGGACGATCTGTTCGACGCCCATATCTCCGCAGGCCAGGTCGCGGATGAGTCGGGTGCGGTCGACCGCGCTTTTCCTGCCCATCTCACCAAAAAGTTCGAAATCTACAGCTATCGCAACGCCGCGACCTTATTAAAAGGCGCTTTTGAGCCGCAATATGTTGAAATTCTGCAAGCGCTGGAACGGTTCGAGATCACCAAAACCATGATCCGCACCCCCGGCGGCTCCAAAGGCCCGATCGCGTCCTACGTCGACACGCTCTTCAACGAGCACTGGCAGGAAACCCGCATCGCCGCCGATCTCAACGTGCGCCTGACCCATGCCAAACAGCCCGGAAAGATCCTCTCCAGCTACACAAGACACGGATTTCTCGACGGCCACCGTATTGATTTCGTCAATGGCAAGGTCGCGCTCGATCTGGAATGGAACAGCAAGGACCAGACCTATGATCGCGATCTCTCCGCCTTTGCGGCGTTTTACGAGGCAGGCGCGATTGACGTGGGCATTATCCTGACCCGCGGCTCCTCCCTCGATATGTCCTACCTGCGCGGGCTGGGACGCGTTTTGAACAAGGACGGCTCCGAAGGCGCCGATGACGTCTACAAGAAATTCGGTGCGTCGACGACCTGGATGGGCAAGCTGCTCTACCGCCTCGATGCTGGTCGCAATGGCGGCTGCCCCGTTCTGGCCATCGGTATCACACCCGATTGCGTGGTGGACGGGTAGAAAACCCTTTCCAAACAGTTAACAAATTCTGGAAAGCGTTTGGTTTCATAGGCTTACAAGATTCCCCGCATGCGGGTACCCCTTGCCGGGGCCATTTCAATGGTCCAAGCTCACCCCATGCGCCTCAAAATTCTGATCCCCCTGCTCCTCCTCGCCGCCTGCGGCCGCCCACTGACCGACGGCGAAGAAGCCTTCGCCCGTGCCTTCCATGGCGACGGCCTCGACACCTCCAAGATCAAGGTGATCCGCAACCCGCTGATCAAACTCTATGTCGACACCGTCCCCTACCCGCCCCGCACAACCTGTTCCGAAAACATCCACCCGCCGCCCAAAGAGACCCATTTCACCGGCTCCCCCGGCGCCGCCGTTCTGTTCAACAAAATCACGATCAATCCGGACGCTTATGCCCCCGACTACCTGAAAAGCTGGCCCAAAACCGCAAACCTCCGCGCCGCAATGTTCATGGCCCATGAATTTGTGCATGTTTGGCAGTGGCAAAACCGGGATCGGACGAAATACCACCCGCTCAAAGCCGCGCGCGAGCATCGATGGAAGGAAGACCCCTACCTCTTCGACCTCGACACCAACACGCGATTTCTAGATTACGCCTATGAGCAACAAGGCGCGATCGCCGCCGAATATGTCTGCTGCGCCGCCCTTGCTCCAAAAGCCGCCCGGACAGAGCGGCTCCGGGCGCTACTTGCGCAGGAATTTCCCATAGATCAGCTTCACAAAACCCTGCCCCAAACCCCGGTTTTGATCCCGTGGAAAGGGGCAGATTTAGACCGTATCTGTTCCTAAGCCGCTTCTTTCCACTGCCAAGGCTGGGTGAATTCACCCAAGACAGTCGTCACCGCCGCATCCGACACATCGCCTGATTTGGTAAGTTCTGCCACCAGACCACGTTTCTTGTCTTCGAGGACAGATGCGACCTCGACTTCCAACCCAGCTTCTTTCAATGCCGCGTTGTAAATCCGTGTGATCGCGGCACGACGCAAATCGGGTTTGAAAATTTTGCCAACGGCGGTCTTCGGCAGCTCATCCATTAGCTCAATATGTTTTGGGTGCGCCGCGCGTTCGTGAACGTTTTCCTTGCAGAAGGCCATCAGATCGTCCGGCGTCGCTTTGCCACCATCGACCAGTTCGACATAGACGCAAGGCAGTTCGCCCGCATGCGCGTCAGGTTGACCAATCGCACCCGCGAAGGCCACGTCTGGATGGCCGGCAAGCGCTTCTTCAATCTCGGCAGGGTCGATATTATGACCACCACGGATGATAAGGTCTTTGGCACGCCCGGTGATCCAGAGGTAGCCGTCTTCGTCCAAGCGACCCAAATCGCCTGTGCGCAGGTACGTCTCATCGCGATAGAGATCGACGTTCTTATCGGCCTCTGTATAGGTGTTGCCCGCGAAAACGCCCGGGTTGGAGACACAAATCTCACCGATCTCATCAGGCCCGCAAACCGCCCCATCCGACACCGCGCGAATCTGCACGTCGCAGTAAGGGAATGGGATACCAATGGAGCCGATTTTCTTCTCACCATCCGGTGGGTTGATGGATACGAGGCAAGTTGCCTCAGTCAGGCCGTAACCTTCAGTGATTGTTACGTTGCAGGCGCTCTCAAATCGCTTGTAAAGCTCAACCGGCAGGGGTGATGAACCGGAAAACGCCATCTTCAGCGAGGAGATATCGGCGTCAACCGGCCGCTGCATGAGCGCGGAGATCGCAGTCGGCACGGTGATCATGAAGGTCACCTTGTAGCGCTCGACCAGCTTCCAGAAATTGTCGAAAACACCATCGCCCCGGTAGCCTTGCGGCGTTGGGAAGACCACATGCGCGCCCGAACGGATCATCGCCATCATGATCACATGCACCGCGAAAACGTGAAACAGCGGCAAGGGGCAGATGATAACCTCATTCTCGTCGAAAAGAAGTTCATGGCCCAGCCAGCCATTGTAGACCATGCCTGAATATTTGTGCTGCGCGACCTTTGGCATGCCAGTCGTCCCGCCTGTGTGGAAGTAGGCTGCGACCCGGTCGCCCGTGCTGTCCGCGAAGTCGAGTGTCTTGTTTTGCTTTGCAAGCTCCTTGGTGAAGTCGAGCACTTTGGCGTGGTGGGTATGGGTTTGCTTGGGCCGGATCAGCGGGACGATGAACTTCTTCAGACCCGTAAGGTAACGTAGAAGATCTACCTCTATCACATGAGTTACGCCCGGGGCATCTTTGACGGCGGCGGCAACCTTCTGGGCAAGATCGGTTTTAGGGAATGGCTTAAGAGTAACGACGACCTTGGCGCGGGTTTCGCGCAAGATTGCGCTGATTTGGCTAGGCTCTAAAAGTGGGTTGATTGGGTTTGCGATGCCAGCAACCATGCCGCCGAGCAGTGTATCGAGCGTCTCGGTGGCGTTTGGGAGCACGTAAGCAACGACATCATCTTCTCCGACGCCAAGGGAGCGGAACAGGTTTGCGGCCTGACAGCTGCGGGCATAGACGTCGTTCCAAGTCAGCGTCTCATTGGCATCCGTGGCACCCGACGTGAGCTGGTACGAAAAAGCCGGACGTCCACCATGGCGGTTCTTAATATCCTCCAGCATCTGGTGCATCGTGACCGGCAGGCCGCGATCTTCCCATTTCGAGACGGCCTCGATAGCGTCACGATCCGCCTTGCCAGCGTAAGTCTTTCCCATGATGTCCTCCCTTAGCCGTCCTGTCGCGCGGCTTCTGTCTATACGAACGTATAGACCCTTTTTGACTGCGCAACCGTTACGCTACGCAAAAATGCGCGAAAAAGGGCGCCTGAAGGCGCCCTGGCTCATTATTTTTGTAGCACGGAGGTATTAGGCGGTCGGGATGCGCAAAACCTGGCCGGGATAAATCTTATCAGGGTGTGTCAGCATCGGGCGATTTGCCTCAAAGATCTTTTCATAATGCGCGCCGTTGCCAAGTGTCTTGGCGGAAATCGCCCAAAGCGTATCGCCCTTCTCGACCGTGTGGAATGTCGGCTCAACCGCATCATCCTTGTCTTCAACCGCGGCCACGCCTTCAACATTGCCGACAGCGAGGATGACTTTCTCGCGCTCTTCCGCGCTCATATCGCCGCCTGTTACGGTGACTTTGTCTCCCTCAACCGCAATCTCTGCACCCTTGGTGTCGAGGCCCAAATCGCTGAGCTCTTTCTCCAGCGCTTCGGCTTCCGGCTCTGCTGCCTCGGCCTTGCCACCAAACAGCGATTTGCCGGCGTTTTTCACGAAACTAAAAAGACCCATAAGATCCCCCCTTTTTGAATTTAACACGGCGAGGTTGGCGCATTGAGATGCGCCAGCGCAAGGGGAATTACTGCGCGGCGATCCCCGCTGTGAACTGCAACTCAGCCAGCCTGGCATATAGCCCGCCTTCAGCCACAAGGCTGTCATGCGTGCCTTGCGCCACGATCTGGCCTTTGTCGAAAACGACGATCCTGTCGGCTTTTTTCACTGTTGCCAGCCTGTGTGCCACCACGAGTGTCGTTCTACCTTGTGACAGGGTTTCCACCGCGCTTTGGACAGCCGCCTCGCTTTCGGCATCAAGGGCGGAGGTCGCCTCGTCCAGAAGAAGGATAGGTGCATCACGCAAGATAGCGCGTGCAATGGCGATGCGTTGCTTTTGGCCACCCGATAGCATCACGCCGCGCTCACCGACGAAGGTGTCATAGCCGTCGGGCAAATCGCTGAGGAAATGGTGGGCCGCTGCAGCCTTTGCAGCTGCTTCAACCTCGGCGTCCGTCGCCCCCGGGCGACCGAAGCGGATGTTTTCTCGGGCGGAAGCCGCAAAAATAACGGGGTCCTGCGGCACAAGCGCAAGCGATTTACGGAAAGCCGCGCGATCCACATTACGCAGGTCGGTGCCATCAATTGAAATGACCCCGCCATCCGGATCATAGAAGCGTAGCAGAAGCTGGATAATGGTGGTCTTGCCAGCGCCTGACGGGCCGACCAATGCGATTGTCTCCCCTGGCGCCACGTCGAGCGAGACTTTTTCGAGCGCCGCCACCTCTGGCCTTGCCGGGTAGTGAAAGACGACGTCCTTGAAGCTGACCCGCCCTTCAGCGCGGCCCATCTCGAGCGGGTCGACAGGGTCGTTGACACTGTCCTCGGCTGTCAGAAGTTCGATCAGCCGTTCGGTCGCACCAGCGGCGCGTTGCACTTCCCCCCAAATCTCAGACATGGCTGCTACCCCGCCTGCAACCATGATCGCATAGATCAGGAATTGCACCAACTCACCCGGCGTCATGATCTCGGCCCGCACGTCGCGCGCGCCCACCCAAAGCACGCCAACAATGCCGATGAAGACGAGAAATATTACAATGACCGTCATCACCGCGCGCACGCCGATCCGGTTTTTGGCCGCCTCGAAACTGCGCTCGGTCAGCGTGTCGAAAGACCGCTTGCTTGGCGCTTCATGTGTAAAGGCCTGCACTGTTTGAACCGAAAGCAGCGCTTCTGACGCGTTGCCGGACGAGGCCGCAATATGGTCCTGGTTCTCCCGACTCAGCACACGCACACGGCGACCAAGTAGGATAATCGGGATCAATACCGCAGGAACGATCAAAAGCACCAACCCAGTTAGCTTAGCGCTCGTGAGTAGCATCAAAAACAGCCCGCCAATCAAAATCAACATGTTGCGCAAAGCGATGGAGGCCGAGGACCCGATAACCGACAGCAAAAGTGTCGTATCTGTGGTGATGCGGCTTAGAACTTCGCCGGTCATGATACGTTCGAAAAAAGCAGGGCTCATGCCAATGGTACGTTCGAACACTGACATGCGGATATCGGCCACGACGCGTTCGCCCAAACGGGTCACAAGATAATAGCGCAACCCTGTCCCTAGCGCCAAAAGAGCAGCGATCCCCACCGCCGCGCCAAAATACTGGTCCAACAGCTCCGCGTTACGTGTGTCAAACCCGTCGACCACTCGGCGCACCGCCATGGGGAGGATAAGGGACACCACCGCTGTCAACGTCAGCGCCACCAATGCGGCCCCCAACAGCACGCGATAAGGTTTGACAAACGGCCAAAGCGCGGCCAGGACGCCGATGCTGCGCGACGATGCACGCTCCGCTTCGCTACCTTGTGGATTGGCCATGAATTCTCCCGGTCCCGTCTCAGTTGGCATTACCCAAACACGTCCAATCCCGCAAGCGTCGGCGTGTCACAGACCACCTGCCTGACAAAGCCGTTAACAAGTATATCCTCTTGTTTCATGGTCGAACCCGAACACTTGTCAAAAAATGGCAGAAAGTTCACCAATCTCAGCGAGCCGAGTAAATCAAAAATCCATTGAGAACGGGGGCTGAACGTCGCCATACGTTTACTTCTTATGGATTGAAGCGGCTAACCCAACAACAACGATCACTTGGCAGGCACATGCCTCTTCGAAGAAAAGCAAATAATAATAATATCTTATAGACTTCCCAACGTAAGTCTTGGGGTTCTGTGCTAGGACCGAAACCTTTGGAGCGGGTAGCGGGAATCGAACCCGCACCTTAAGCTTGGAAGGCTCTTATGATACCATTTCACCATACCCGCGCCGATGAGTAGCGTGGTATTTCAAGCGCGTATCCGGGTCAAGAACCAAGTAGATTTTGCGAGCGATAGCTCGAGCTTTCGGCTTCCAGACAAAACTCACAAGCGGGTTCACAACACAACAAATCCGTTGAGACGTCCTCTGAAGGTCTATCTGGCGTTTTGGGCGGAAAGCAGACCTTCGCTGCGTTGGCGACATGACTTAACTTTAACGATCAGAGTTGACGCTGCATTCTAAAAAGTCGGCTCAATATTTCGCTCATCGAGAAAACTCTTCTTTGGTGTTTGGAACAAAAACGCGCAGCCAGATTGGCGGTAAAAGTCTCTAGTGGGTTCCGATGCTGGACGAGGTTGTGTCTCGAAAGTGGTGGAAATTATTCCATGGCGTCTCCGAGCGGCTTATTGTTTGGCTTTGTTATGCTGCGAGGTCAAGGATTTCGTTGAGCGGCTGATCGAGGGTTTCCCAGCCATCGACCTTGCGCATCTGGATTTGGCCCGATGCCATCAATGCCCAGAACAGCATTGGC
>JAPORH010000068.1 GCA_026710325.1 Litoreibacter sp.
CTCCTCGAGCTTGCAAACGCACTTATCAAAGCGAAGCGAAAATGGTCGCCAAAACCAACTTGACCAAGACGGATACTTCGGTCATAGAGGCCGTGCTATTGGGGTTAATGATGACAACCGCCATCAGACCATGCCCTGACCCGCATCCGAGCCGTTTCGCGCCCGGCGCCGGTTCATGATCCAAACCACCATCAGGAATGCGCCAATCACGAGGAGCGAGAAAATGGTCGTCAGCGTTCCCAGAGCGAACAGAACGGGTGTAGTGACATTGGTCGTCATGCCGAAAATTTCGAGCGGAAGCGTGTTGTAACTCCCAGATGTCAGTAGGGTCCGCGCGAATTCATCATAGCTGAGGGTGAAGCCGAAAAGAGCCACGCCAATCAGCGACGGTGCTATGATCGGCAGAACGACATGTCGGATCACCTGCCACGGGCTAGCGCCGAGATCGCGCGCCGCCTCCTCGTAGGAGCGGTCAAACCGGTTGAAAACGGCAAACATGATGAGCAGAGCGAACGGAAGCGTCCATGTCAGCTGTGCACCGAAGCCTGACGTTGACCAGTGCACAGGCAGGCCGGATTGCGACCAGATGAGGCCTACACCCAATGAGATCAGGATCGAAGGGATCACCAGCGAGGTAATGATGAGGTAAAACAAGATCGACGAGCCCGTGAAGCGTTTGCGAAACGCGAGCCCGCCCATGACCGAAACCACGACAGTGGTCACCATGACCATCAATCCCAGGACAAAAGAGCGGCGGAACGAGCCCCAAATATCACCAACCGCTTGTTGTTCGAACAGGTCCCGGAACCAATGAAGCGACACGCCCCGCATGGGGAATGTCAGTCCCCCGCCCGGTCCTTGAAAGGACAGGATGCCGATTGTCAGGGTCGGTCCATAGAGGAAGATCAAGAACAACACGAAGAATGCGGTGAGCGCGTAAAACGATTTGGGGCGCTGCTCCACCGCTACAACTCCTTCCGGATGTCGACGAACCGCAACAGCGTGCCGATCAAGATCAAAACTGTGGCAAGTAGGATGACCGCCGTAGCCGAGGCGGAGGGATATTGCAGAAGCGCAATGTCGTTTTGAATCAAGCGCCCCATATTTGCCGACTGGCTGCCGGACATGAAGCGCACCGTAATGAAGTCACCCATGACAAGCGCCACGACAAAGATTGTGCCGATCATGATGCCCGGTTTGGTCAGGGGCACGATCACGTGCCACAGCGTCTGCCAACCTGTGGCCCCTGCATCTGCCGCCGCCTCAATCAAGGACTTGTCGATCCGCATCATCGTGTTGAAAATCGGCACGACCATAAACAGCGTGTAGAGATGCACAAATGCAAGGATCACGCTGAAATCGCTAAACAGCAACCACTCAACCGGCTCATCGATCACGCCCATTGAGATCAACGTAGAATTGGCAATTCCGTTTCGGCCCAAAAACGGGATCCACGAGATCATGCGGATGATATTCGAGGTCAGAAACGGGATTGTGCACAGCAAGAAAAGCGCGATTTGCCATGTCAGGCTGCGGATGTGAAAGGCCAGATAGTAGGCCACGGTGAAACCGATTAGCAGCGTAAACCCCCAGGTAATCGCGGCGTATTTGAGCGTGTTGAAGAAAACGCGATAGGTGACGTCCGACGTCAACAAAAATGCATAATTGTCAAATTGAAACGCCGGGTAGATGGACCATTCCGTCGCCCCCCAAAAGCTGACGACCACAATCATTGCAATTGGCACGACCAGAAACACCACAAGCACAAGCGACAAAGGTGCTGCCAGTAGCCAGCCTATGACCGAGTTATTCCTCACGCCTGCCTCGAATATTCTTGAAGACTTATAAAAGAGGCCGGAGGGCGCAAACCCTCCGGCGTGCATCGCTTAAGCTGCGATGAATTCGTTCCACTTGCGGACCATGTACTGGTTTTCGTCCATGACGGCGTTCCAGCAAGCGACAGCGCCCATGCGGTCGTAGAAAGAACCACCGTCGCGCACAGCGCCGGCTTTCTCCATCACGTCGCCGAACGGGTTGGTGATGTCGCCTTGCGCGGCTTTGCCTTCGAACCAGAAACCCCATTCGTCTTCGGACATGAAGTTCTTGGAGGTCTCTGGCACGGCTGAGTAATAGCCCTGACGCATCAGGAAGCCGCCGACCCAGCCGGACAGGTACCAGTTGATGTACTCGTAGGCCGCGTCCAGCTCCATGCCAGACAGCGAGGCCGACAGGCCGATGCCGCCACCCCATGACCGGTAGCCCTCTTCCAGTGGCTGGTAGACGCATGGGATGCCTTGCGACCGCACCGCGGTGATGGCGGGCGACCACATGGACTTAATCACCACCTCGCCGGAGGCCATCAGATTGACACTCTCGTCGAACGACTTCCAGAAGGCACGGAACTGACCGTTTTTCTTGGCTTCCGTGAAGATGCCCAGGGTCATGTCGATCTCTTCTTTCGTCATGTTGCCCTTGTCGGGGTAGGTGTATTCGCCCATCGACTCCACAACCATCGCCATGTCCATGATCCCAATGGACGAGATGTCGAGGATCGAGGCCTTACCTTTGAACTCTGGGTTCAGAAGCTCTGACCAGTTGTTAATCGGCCGCCCGATCAGGTCGGGGCGGATGCCCAGGGTGTCAGCGTTGTAGATCGTGGGGATCAGGGTCATGTAGCCGGATTCCTCATCCACGAAATCCTTCCCGTTGATCCCGGAGGTAAAGCCCACCGTATGCGGCGCGGTGCCTTGGGCGATGACGCTTTCCGGCGTCAGCTTGCCATTGCGGAAGATGCCGACGATCTTGTCATAGTTGGCGATCTTTGAGGTATCCATGGCTTGCAGATTGCCGGTCGGCCAGACCTTTTTGCAGATCCAGTACTCGATATCGGCAATGTCGAAGCTGTCGGGCTGCGTCGCCGCACGCTGGGTCACGCTGTCGGAATCGAGTGCCGTCATCTCCAGCGTGAAACCAAGGTCTTCCTTGACCTTTTCTGCCACCTCATTCAGGTTCGACACCCCGGTACCAAACTGGCGCAAGGTGATGTTTTTCGTCTCTTGTCCCCATACCATTGGAGCCGGAAGCGCGGCGGCCGCCACCGCCGCGCCACCCGTCTTCAGAAGCGAGCGACGCGAATAGCGTATTTTCGAAATAGTCGTCATGTTTCATCCTCTCTGTTGAACATGTTTTTATTGGGCCAGAGCGTGTGCCGCCTCAGCCTCCCAGTTGAGGCCGATTGCCTCTCCCAACTCTTTTGGGTTGCCAAAGAAATCCTTGTCGGACAGTAGCGCCGTAACTTCCTGCTCACCGGGCACGGCGGCGGTTAGCGCGACATGCGTGCCTTGGTATTCTATATTTGTGATGGTGCCGGGCAGCTTGGCCGCTTCAGTTGACGTCAGCTGTAATGCGTCCGATCGCACGGCGACCATGCCGTCTGGCATGGACACCACATTGTGCGACCCGAGAAACCGCGCGACAAAGGCTGTCGCGGGCGCATCAAACACATTTCGGGTCTGTCCAGCTTGCTCAATCTTGGCGTCGTTCATGACGACGATTTCGTCTGCCAAGGCCAAGGCTTCATCCTGCCCGTGTGTCACGTGTACGAATGTGATGCCCAACTCACGCTGCAGTTTTTTGAGCTCAGCTCGCATCCTGACCCGCAGGAAAGGGTCGAGAGCCGATAGAGGCTCATCCAAAAGTAAAACGTCAGGCTTTGTGATCAGCGCACGCGCCAAAGCCGCCCGCTGCTGCTGCCCGCCAGACAGCTGCGAAGGAAGCCGGTCGGCCAGTTCCGTCATATCAACCAGCTCAAGCATTGCGTCTGCCTGCCTATACCGGGTCGCAAGATCGACGCCCGCCATCTTGAAACTGAAGCTCACATTGTCTCGCACGTTCAAATGCGGAAACAGTGCATAGTTCTGAAACATCATCGCGGTTCCGCGCTTGGCTGGCGGCAGGTGGGAGATGTCGCGTCCTGCCAGGGTGACGGCCCCGTCGGAGACGCTTTCATGTCCGGCGATCATCCTGAGCGTCGATGATTTCCCGCAGCCGGACGGGCCCAGAAGACAGGCATAGGTACCTGCGCTGAAATGATAGCTGATCATGTCCACGGCGACGGTATCGCCGTAGCGCTTGGTCAGGCCGATCAGCTCAAGGTCCAGCTTTTGATCCATAGTGCCCCCAAAATCTTTAGGGTCAGGCTCGTCCTTGACCTTCAGTCGAGGCAAGACCAAACCCGTACAAGAGTTTCAGAGACTGTCCCACTGCCCGGAATGATGCAGCTCGGAAGTTTTTGTGTAAATTTTGAGCAAGAATTGTATACGATCCAACATCACTTTGTGTGAGAAATTGAGAAGTACGCAGCGTTGTGCACGGTGGAAGAAGGAGTTGCGCAATGGCTGCAAGAACAGAAATTAAGCCGATGACCGCAGATAAGATTGCGGCTCAGCTGACCGATGCGGTCCACGAACATCGTCTGCAACCGGGCGCCAAGCTACGGGAGGACGAGCTTTGCGAGATTTTCGGGGTTAGCCGAACGATTGTACGCCAATCCCTCCGGTCTTTGGAGTTCGAAGGCCTTTTGACCATCGAAAAAAACCGGGGCGCCTTTGTCTCCAAACCCACGTTGAAAGAAGCGCATGAAGTCTTCCAAGCGCGCGCTTTGCTCGAGCCTACCACGGCCCGTGCTGCGGCAGAACGCGCGAATGACGTGGACATAGACATGCTTGAACAGCATATCGAAGCAGAACACGCTGCACTGGCCCAAGACGAAGCAGGTCTGGCACTAAAGCTGTCCGGAGACTTCCATTTGGAAATTGCCCGTATCGCGGACCAAAACACGATTGAGCAATTCCTTCGGCAGCTTATTTCACGTTCATCCCTCGTTATTGCGCTCTATTGGCGACGACGAAATGCGCTTTGTGAAAGCAACGCCCATCACGCCCTTTTGGATGCGTTTCGAAACCACAACGGCGCCGATGCCGAAGAGCTGATGAAAGGGCACTTGCTGGATATCTATTCCCAACTCGACTTGCGTGAGAGGGAAGACGGTACGACCTCCCTTAGGGATGCGCTTAAGCTATGACGCAAATCCGCACCGCAACCCTCGCTGAGCTTGAGCATATACTTGGTTGGGCTTCCGACGAAGGATGGAATCCCGGACTGGATGACGCCGAAGCTTTTTTCAAAGCGGATCCGCATGGGTTCTTTGTGGCGGTGGATCAAACTGATAAGCCGATTGCCTCCATCAGCGTGGTCAATCACTCGCCCGAATTTGCCTTTCTCGGCCTGTATATCGTGAAACCTGAATTCCGCGGCCAAGGAATAGGTTTTGCACTTTGGAGCCAGGCCTTGAAGCATGCGGGCGCGCGAACGGTTGGCCTTGATGGGGTTGAGGCGCAACAAGCCAACTATCGCAGCTCTGGATTTGTTAACGCTGGCGGCACCTCAAGGTACGCAGGTACCCTAGATGGCGAGCGGCATGACGACATTCGCGACGTTGCACCGCATCAGGTCCAAACACTGATAGAGATGGAAGCGCGCGGGTCCGGCGTGTCCAAACCGGCCTATCTGGCGCGCTGGTTTTCGCAATCGCCAACACGTTCGACAATCCTTCGGGAAACGCATGGTCAAATCCGCGGCTTCGCTACAATTCGCGCGTGCCGATCAGGGTCAAAGATTGGTCCGATTGTCGCGTCAGATTCTGACACTGCGTCTAAATTGCTCGCGCATGCCGCGACGAAATTTGACGGCCCATTGACGATCGATGTGCCAGACAGCGCAAACGAATTAAGCAAAATCTGCCAAAAATTCGACTTCCGAGTGGGGTTCAGAACCGCACGCATGTATCGAGGTAAGGCTCCGACGTCACGGTCCGACTTGTTTGCCGTGACGAGTTTAGAGTTGGGATAGCGATACGACTGCATCACTCAAAAGCCGTCCCGGCATTTGTTCTCAGCACATACTGAAAAAGGCAGATGTCTCGGAAACGAGGGACACCTCACCTAGCTTTTCGCACTCCTTGAGACATAGGAGCGTAGCATATGCGCGTCATAGAGCGGCATTGCGACCGTCTCCCGACCAATTTTGGTAACGGCGGGCGAGAGGTATCGAATTTCGCCGCCGCCCAAGCGGCAATTCGCACCGATCGCCAGACCACCGCCATCTGCTAAACCGATCAATTTTTGAGAGATAAGGTCTGCCGTGAGCGGGTCGAAGGTCGAGCCCGGCCCAGCCCCGGCGCAGTTGACGACGAACCCCGTGGGCTCCACCGAGACACTCCCGTCGTGGTCTTGAATATGGATTGCAGCTCCGGTTGACGTCGCTTCAACGCGAAGAACCCGGCCTTTCAAGATACGGACAGCGCCTGCTCCAACCAGTCGCCTCATGTCAAAGATCGTATCTCGTGTCCCGCCACGAAGCCAAAAACGCAACACCTTGGAAACCTTTGACGCCTCAGAAGTGTCGGCGATGAACTGGTCCAAGGGGGTCTCAAGAAAATAGGACCTGAACCCTGCCCTGATCTCTCTGCGTTCGTCGCCAGCGGCTTCTGCAGCCTCGATCTCCCGCCGGATTTCGGACAGGAAGCTCTCTGCCGTTTCATGTCCTTGGGTCAAGCTCGGGACGGTTTGCTTTCTTGGAAGTCTCGGCACCAATGGCGGAGGGATTTCGCCCTCCGGCGCACAAAAGGCAAACTTGAGCCTTTCATCCGGTATCAGGCTTTGGCACAGCCGAAGCACGTCAAGCATCGCTGCATTGCCGCCTATGCAAAAAATCTCGGCACCAGCAGTGATGTGTTCTGCGATACGATCTTCATAGCCAAAGACGGATGGCGCGCTGAAGGGACCATCATCGCCTTCGAAACGCATCGTATCGGGGCCGCCCGGTGCAATATCTGCGGAGTGCACATCGAGCTGCTGCCCAGTTTGCGTCGACAAGGTGATCATGTCCGTCCCTTGAGAGAGGCCAACGACCACGTCATTGAGCAAAGTGACCTTCGTCCCCTCGGCACTTAAAGATTTGATGACGTCCCGCGCACGAGCCTCCATGTAGTCGCCATAAAACTCACGCGGCGCATTGACGCCATAGATATCCCCTGCTGCGACAAGCGGCTGAGCGGCAGAAAGCCAATCCGGTTGCCGGCCCGCCATCGTTTCAGCAATTTTGTCCCAGCGTCGCTCCAACCAAGCGGCGAATTCAGGATCGATATCATCAGCCGGGGAATTCAGAAGGTAGGCATAGCGCCACGGGGCCCCCTCCGCACCTTTGGCAGAGGCAATACCGCGGCCAAGCTGGCTTGCATTTCTGCCAATGACGGTCACGTGTCGGAACCCTTGGCCAAGACAGGTTTCCAAGAAGGCCAAGGCGGTGATCCCGTCACCAACGATTGCATGCAAACGGTCTGCCATAGGCCCCCTTTTCTTTTTCAGTTACCGGCAACACAGGCGTCTTTTGTCGCCAGCTTTCACTTAGCAGACGCGTCAAAATTGCGACTGGTAAGAAACCTGACACCCGCGATCAGGCCGCAGTGTTAGGTCATTAGCGCGCGAGCTAAATCCGGGGCAAGGTATTTCAAGGTGTTGGGACCTGCGCCATCGCGTTAAAGTCGGCAAGGACCTTGCGACGCAAGGCTAACTACCAGATTTTGGCCGGTTCTTCGGCGACCAAGTGGGTGAGCGCAGAAGAATAGAGAGCCCCTCGCCCAGGGTTTTTGACCTGCCAAGGTCGCGAAACAGGCTCGGCCATTCGGAAAACCAAACTTTCAACGGGTTTTGGCTGTTGAACTCGCGTTTCAGCCCATAGCGCGGGGTTTCTTCTTCAACCTGAAATGTGCCCCAAATTCGGTCCCAGACAATAAGGATACCGCCATAGTTCTTATCGAGATATTTTTCGTCACAGCCGTGATGAACACGGTGGTGAGAGGGTGTATTCAAAATAAGCTCAAGCGGCCCAAGCTTGCCGATCAGTTCGGTGTGTATCCAGGTTTGATAGGCCAGGACGGTGATCACGCCAAAGATGATCGCTTCCGGCGCAAACCCCATCAGAGCCAGCGGAACATGAGCGATCAGTGACCACACGCCTTCCAGCGGGCCAAACCTCACACCTGTGACGATGTTCATGTCTCGTGACGAATGATGCACGGCATGCTGTATCCAGAGGAGGCGAACTTCGTGCGCGATGCGGTGTTCCCAATAATAGGTGATGTCAGCAAGCAATACGACGAGGATTAAGCTCCACCAGGTGACCGGAATGGACCAAGGTAGCCCTTGGGCCATAATCCAGTACAGACCGTAAGCGCCGGTCAAAATGAAGGTTTCGACCAGAAAATAGGGGATTTGCGTCGACGCGCTCGCCAGCATCTCTCCGATGGTTTTGGCTTTGAATTCGCCTTTGAAAACCATCTCGGCGATTTCGATTAGCAAGATGGCTGCCCCGATAAGGAAGAATGCTTCATCAATCTGAACAGTCAGGTTTTCCAAATTCATTGCGTGTTTCCTTTCAATCCCCGTGACAGCGTCCTCCAGGCCAACTCTGCCGCTTGCTTTGGTGTGGCTTCTCCTGAACGCACGAGAGACCAAGCGGCATAGGTCAGGTTCTCATAGGCCTCGACGATCCATTCGGTTGGCACCGTCGCGTCGAATGCCCCTTCGGTGGTGTCGCGAATTTGGTGGAAATTTGAAGTTGGCGTAATCTCCGGGTGAAC
>JAPORH010000125.1 GCA_026710325.1 Litoreibacter sp.
CGGGCGCTTTCAAGCCCAAAATCGAAGGCTATTTCGCCGTGAGTCGTGTACCGTGATATCTCAGCTTAATTTGGTGTGGAACCAGTACGGCTTTAGGCTTAGCCATGTTGCTAAATTAGAAGACAACTTGAGCTTGGCATGATTGATGCTACGAGCGGATCAAAAATGAGCGCACCAAATACTGCATTACCTGAGCGTTTAAAGGTTCTCGACGCTATGGCGAATGAGGCATTGGCCCTTTGGGACTTGCCGGCGAATAGTTCAGCTCAATTGATTAACATATCGGAAAATGCGACCTATTTGGTCCAATCCCCGGACGGTCATAAGTCGATCTTACGAGTTCATCGTGACCACTATCACACTCGTCGCGCAATTGAATGCGAGCTCGCTTGGCTAGAAGCGTTGAACGAAGGTCAGATTGTCGAGACATCCAGCTTCTACACTGGAAAAGACGGTTGTGCCATTCAAGAAGTTGATACTCCTCAACTGGGAGGCTCGCGATTTCTAGTGCTTTTTGATTTCGTCGAGGGCGTCTCGCCTGATGAAGCGCGCGATCTAACAGACGGATTTGAAGAGCTTGGGGCGATCGCAGCGAGGTGCCATTTGCATGCAACGTCTTGGACAAAGCCGAAGCCTTTTGAGCGGCTTGTTTGGGATACTGACGCAGTTTTCGGGTCCGAGCCGACTTGGGGGGATTGGCGCAACGCACCCGGTGTAACCAATGATGTGAAGGTCGTCCTTGAGCGGGTCGAATTGCAAATAGTTAAGAGACTTGCTGCATATGGTAAAGCGTCTGATCGTTACAACCTGATCCACGCTGATATGCGCTTGGCCAATATTTTGGTGGGGCCCCGTGGTACCTGCCTCATTGATTTCGATGACTGCGGCTACGGCTGGTTGATGTACGATTTCGCGGCGGCGATCAGTTTTATCGAAGATGATCCGCGAATACCCAAATGCAAAGAAGCCTGGCTCAAAGGATATCAAACCGTGCGGGCTCTAAGCGCCGAGGATTTGGCTGAAATCGACACGTTTGTGATGTTGAGACGTATGGCGCTCTTGGCCTGGATTGGGAGTCATATCGAGGCCCCTGAACCGCAGAAACTTGCTGCAGGCTTCGCGGCTACAACAGCGCGGTTGGGTCAAGTTTGGTTGGACAGCCTCAATTAGTCTTGTCTTCCCACTGCCATCTCGAAGCGACGAAACGAGCTGCTGTTGTGCCCTCTCGTTGAGAAGGTTTGCTAGTGAAGCACTTCTGCGAACAGCAAATTACTCGGCGGCCTGCGCGAAAGCCAAAAGCTGTGGATGTTTCTGTGTCGAGATAGTGTCGGTCTTGCGCCTGCGCTTGTGGACCAATGCGAACATTGGTGGGGTAAAATAATAACTCACCACAGTAGAAAGCAGCACACCGCCCGCAATTGACACCGCGAAGGGGGGCCAAAACGCGCCCCCATCTAGGATCAGTGGAAGAAAGCCACCAAAGGTCGTTATCGTGGTTGAGAAAATGTGACGGCTGGAGCCGGTAACAACGCGCGTCATTGCTTCTTTGTCGCCTGCCGCCGCATCGGCGTCCTGCTGCAACCCGGTCAATATGATAATCGCTGCGTTGATCGAAACCCCAATCGAACCGATCACGCCGATGATAGCGACCACCCCAAATGGATATTGCATGATCGCCAGCGACAGCATCGATAGCCCTGCCGCCAGAACACAAACCACCAGCGTCACAAGGCTCAATCGGAAAGAGTTAAATGTCAGCACGATCGTGGCAATGGTCAGGGTTACGATGAGTCCGACCGATGCCATCAGGTTTCCAACTGTGTAGGAGCGCGCATCACTATCCCCTCCAAGTGACAGTGTGTAGCCGGTTGGCAGCTCAAAACCCCGGTCATCAATTGCAGAGAGCACCTGCTGCAGCGCCTCCTCAGGCAGGACGTTGGGAACGAGGAAGGCCTGTATGACGTTTTCGCGTGTGCCATCCACACGCGTAATGACACTCGCCGCAGGCTCTAATACGGGTTTTGCAATTTCAGAGAGTGGGACTGCCGGGAAGGCGCCTGTGGCCGAGACGCTGCCACCGTTAGGTAGCTGGATTGGCATAACCGAAATTGCCTCCAAATTGTTGCGTAAATCATCACCAAGGCGTACCCGCACTGGCAATTGCTCGGTCCCTTCCACAAGGGAGCCGCCGGTGACGCCTACCAGAGCCGCATCAAGCTGAGCGGCAACATCTGCGACATCGAGGCCTAGCAAGCGCGCCTTGACCTCATCGATTTCGAACCGCACTTGCGGTGCGCCGCCATTCACCCCTGCCCGGGCGTGGGTGACAAGTTCGAGATCGGCCATAATCGCGCGCAACTCATCGCCAAGTACGCGTAGGGTCGCGATATCCTGGCCCTGTATTTTCACCTCTACCGGGGCATCGACCGGCGGGCCTTGCACAAGACCGCGTATGATCACCTGTGCCTGCGGGAATTCGGAATCAAAACGTTGCTGAAGGTCACTTACCATGCGGGCTGCGTCGCCGTCCGTCTTCGTCGTGATCATCGCCTGTGCGAAGCCTGGCTCTTGGCTGCGGCCGCCTACGATGTTGTAGTAAAATGCGGGCCCAGATGCGCCGATGGTCCAGTAAGTGTTTTTCAAACCATCGTCTGAGCGGATGATCGCATCCATCTGCAATACGGTTTGTTCAGTCGCCGAGATCCCGCTCCCGGGTGGCATGGTGACTTCAAGATAGAACTGGTCGCGTTCCACGCCCGGGAAAAACTGCGCTGTGAGTGTCGGGAAAGCGGCGAAGCCGAGGACCGGAAGGATCAATGACAAAGCGATGGAACGAAGCGGGTTTTGAATGGCCAACCGGATCGAGGCCTCGAAAGCGCGGCCGAGCCAGCCGATAGAAATCCCGTTGGAAAACGCCCCGCGCGTTTCCGCGGAGGGGAGAATCCACCCCGCAATCGCCGGCGTAACCGTCAGCGCCACCAAAAGTGACCAGAAAAGCATCAGCACAACCGCAATCGCGATAGACCCCACGAAATCCCCCGCGGGGCCGGGCAGCAGAATCATCGGTGTGAATGCCAGCGCCGTGGTAATCGTGGAGGCCAACAGAGGCGCAGCGAGCCGTTTGACCGCATCACCTACAGCGTCCTCGCGCGCCATTCCGGATTTGAGCCGTTTGCGGATTTCGTCGGCCATGACGATAGCGGCGTCCACCAAAAGCCCTAGGGCCACAATCAGCCCTGTTACTGACATTTGATGAATGGGGAGCCCAATCAGATTCATTGTTGCCAGCGTCGCAAGGGAAACAATGGGGAGGACTGCCGCCACGATAATCGCCGCTCGGATCCCCAGCGTGAGAAGCAGGACACTGACCACCAGAGCGACACCAATCGCCATGTTGATCGCGACTTCAGACAGCCGCTCCAACGTGTAAGTGCTTTGGTCGAAAAGTAGGGTTTCTTCCAAGCCCAGGGGGACAAGGTCAGTTCCAGCAGCCAGCTCTTCTCGGACAAACCCCATCCAGCGGTCGATTTGCTGGCCCTCTTGAGCGAGCACTCCGACCAGTATCGCGCGTTTGCCATCCGCGAAGGCAATTTCACTTGCAGGTGTTTTGGGGCCGCGTGTCACATCGGCCACGTCACCCAAACGCACGGTCGCTCCCTCCGCGTTCTCGCGTAGAACGATCCCGCGCAACCGATCCAGCGTTTCAATCTCTCCGGAGACGCCGATCGTTAGGTCCACATCACTTTGCAATCGCCCGGCCTGTACCTTGCCATCCGCTTCAGCCACCCGGGCCGAGATTTCCGCTGCGGTCAGACCGAGGGAAGCGGCGCTGTCTTGGTCCACCCGTATCAAAACCTCCTCTTCCGGCAGTCCGAAATAGTCGACCGCTCGCGTGCCCGGGATGGCGCGTAGCCTGTCGCCTAAAGCCTCAGCGTGGCGAGCCAAGAGCGTGACGGGCATGTCTGGCTCCGAAGAGGTGATCGAAATCACACCGGAATAAGCGGAGATGCCTTCGGCATTGAAGTCGGGTGCCAGAACACCCAGTGGAAACTTCCGCCGCGCGTCTTCAACGGCGTCGCGCGCCTCTGACCAAACCTGCTCAATCGTTGCGTCATCGAGCGTTTCGATCAAGTCAATGGACACGACAGAAACGCCGGTACGCGAAACCGATGTAACTTTGTCGACTTCGGCGATCTTGCGAAGCTCCTCCTCTATCTTGGCCGAGACGAGTGCTTCGACCCGCTCTGGATCGGCCCCCGGGAATTGCGTCGTAACCGTCGCAAAGAGGTTGGTGATCGTCGGGTCTTCCTGCCGTCCCAGCGACAGGAAGGAGGACAGCCCGGCAGAGACAAGAACCAGAATGATCAAGGCCACAAGGCGGGGTTGGCGGAATGTCAGGGTTTCCATCGGCTTGATCCTTGCTCTGGCTTCAGTCTGTTGCTTCGGTCAGGGTAAGACCCTGCTGCGGAATGACTTTTTGCCCTACGGTGACCCGCTGTGGACCTTCGGTGATAAGAAGCGTTCCATCAGGAAAAGCACCGCTAACAAAGGCGCGATCCCCCTCAATATGCTGAACTTGCACCGATATGGCTCGCACCGTTTGAGCTTTGTCTACGCCGAGCAAGGTCCACTGACCGCGCACCCCCTCTTTCAGCGTCGTCAGCTGCACCCACGTGCCCTTGGCTTTAATCGCATCAGTTAGTTGCAACCGAGCCGTTTGCCCGAAAGTCAGGGTCTTATCTGTTTCGACGGAGAAAATCGCAGTCCGAGTTCGGGTGACCGGATCGACATCGGGACGCAGCGTGAGCAAGTCGGCATCATAGATGGTCCCACCTACATTGATCTGAGCATTCGCGATTGCCTCCGCCTTAAGATCCAAAGGCACGCCGATCCGGACCTGCGGCGCGCGGTCTTGCACGATCTCTAGAATGGCTTGTCCAGGCGAAAGGCTTTCGCCGCCATCGACGCGGCGTTCTGTCACCGTTCCAGCGAAGGGAGCTGCCAGCGTGGATTTCTCAATCTGAATATCATTGGTCAACAACGCGGCTTCGATCTCTGCAATACGCGCGCGTAACTCGTCGGTGCGGGAAGCGGCCTCATCCAATGCTGATTGGCTCGCAAAGCCGCGATCGCTTAGCTCGGATTGTCGTTCGAGCGTTTGTTCAGCAAAACGCAATTGCGCCTCAAGCGCGGATTGCTGTGCCGACAATCTCTTCTGGCTGGCGTCGAGCAAGCGCGTGTCCAGACGGGCAAGCTCTTGGCCTTCGCGGACACTGTCGCCTTCGTCTACGTCAATTTGCTCGAGCTGGCCGCTCAGTTCAAAGGAAACAGCGATGCTGCGTTGCGGTTCTATCTGACCGACCAATGATCGGGTAACCTCATAGCTGTCTTCCAACACGATGGGTGCGGCACTGACAGGCATGATGCTGGCAGCGTCGGGTGGCGCTGCTGCTTCGGCACGCTGGTTCAGCACGGCCATACCGGTCTGCACAGCGAACACCGCTCCAGCCGCTACGCCCAAGGTAATGCCTGTCTGAAGCAAAGCTCGCCCGGCACGGCGAAGCAGGCTCGGTTTTTTGGTTTCAGTATCAGCTTTGGCGTCTTTCATCGGTCAGCTCCACGCTAAGTTAGATGTACTAACTTATATGTTAGAAGTTCTTACTTTGACAAGAGATACGCTTTCTGAAAGAAGTTGGATCATGGAAAATGCTGAAAAAGTACAGCCGTCGAGCATCCGCAAATCTGGTTACCACCACGGAGACCTGCGTGCTGGTTTGATCGAAGCGACCCGTCAATTGGTCGAAGAAAAAGGGCCGGACGGATTCTCTGTTTCTGATGCATGCAGGCTTGCAGGTGTTTCTACGGCGGCCCCCTATAAACACTTCAAAGATAAAACAGAAATGCTCGTGGCGACCGTCATGCAGGGTATGGCGCGGCATCGAGAAAATATGCTGGCCGCTTTAGATGGGATACCTGAAGGCACACCCGCGCGCGTGACCGCTTTGGGCGAAGAGTATGTAAATTTCGCCCTGCGCGAGCCCGGCATCTTTCAGCTTAAATTTGGTGGATACACCGACCGGCTTGAGGACCCAAGTCTGAGGGAGGCGGGCGAGGGAACGTTCACAATTGTGCTGCGGGAAGTCGCCGCTTGCCTCGGCGAAACTGATATCACCCCTGAGGTGCGACGTCGTGGTTTTGTCCTTTGGGGCTTTGTTCACGGGCTTAGCTTTCTGCTTGCCGACCCTAAGCTCACCGAGATGGGCGGCGAATTTGAGCTAAAACCAATGTTGGAAGACGTGAGCCGACGCGTTCTGAAAGACTAATTGCGCTTTTTGGCGCCGTTCGACCAGAGGTCGAGGAGCGATATCGAAAGCTGCGATTTGGTGTCTCCATAAACTGCGACATCCAACGGGACTTTGCCGAGCGACTGCGCCAACGAGACAAGCTTGCCGGTTTCAAGTTCGCGGTATGCCATCGAAAAAGGAGCCCAGGCGACGCCCAACCCACGCGCCACCATCTCCAGAATCCCACTGGAAAAAGCAGTCGTGCAAAAGCTGTTCGTCTTGATATCGGAGGTGCTGAACGCGCGATTGGAGCGCCGCAAGACATCTCCGAAATAACTGTCGGTCGGGTATGTGATGGCAGGCGTATCGCTTGGTATTGTCCCATCGGAGTTGACAGCATAGCGCAGCTCGCCGCCGATAAGCGGAACCAGAAAATCTGTGCCCCAGGAAGACCGTGAAACACTTGGTCCGAACTCAAGCCTATCAGTGGTCTCAGCTTCGTAGCAAAGCAACAAGGTCGCATCGCCGCGCAAAAATAATGAAACTCAATCATCAAGGTTTCCGGCCCGCAGCCTGAAGCTCAATTCGGGAAAAGCGGAGCGGGCGCGCAAGGCCAGTTCCGGAAACACGGATTGAGTCGGTGCATGCTGCGCTGCAATCGTCACCGTTGCGCGTGAGGTTTCTGAATGTGCTACTTTCGTAGGCAGTTCACGCAAACGCGCGGCAAGTGCGCGAATTTCAGTTTCGCTATGAAGTAGGGCAGGGGTGGCGTCGATGCGATTGGCTTGCCGTTCAATAATGGGGGTCCCCAGCCAGTCTTCAAAAGCACGAATTCGACGCGAAAACGCTGGCTGCGTTATGTTTCTTCGCGCTGCCGCTCGGCTAAGGTTCCGTTCCTCCAGTAGTATTAAAACGTCGTCTAGCCAGCGCAAATCCATCATCTGCCTCCTTTGCCCTAACAAAATGTATGGCTAGCCGAAACGAAAAGCACTTCATTTTTTGCAATTGGTCAGGGACGCTGACGGCGACTCGATTGGGGAGGGCTGCCACGTGAACGAAGTCATAGATCATCCTGCTCAGAGATCGGCCGTTCAGTCAGATCTTACAGCCAGCTTGTGTAAAGAGCTTTCGCTGACACTGGCACAATTCCCGCGCGTCTCTCTCGGACATTTCCCGACACCGCTTGAACCGATGGATCGCCTCAGCGAGAAGCTGGGTGGGCCGCGGCTTTGGGTCAAACGTGATGATTGCACCGGGTTGTCGACTGGCGGGAACAAGACACGCAAATTGGAGTTTCTGATGGCCGACGCGCTAAAGGCTGGCGCGGACACAATTATCACCCAAGGCGCCACACAATCCAATCACGCGCGCCAGACAGCTGCAGCGGCAGCGAAGCTCGGGCTCGATTGCAAGATATTGCTGGAGGATCGAACTGGCTCCAACGCCGAGAACTACATTTTAAACGGAAATGTACTGCTTGACCGCCTGCATGGCGCGCCTGTGTCCAAACGCGCGGGCGGAACAGACATGAACGCCGAAATGGAGGTCCTGGCCGATACCCTTCGAGATGGCGGCAAGAACCCATATGTCATCCCTGGTGGTGGCTCCAACGCCATCGGCGCGCTTGGTTACGTCAATTGCGCAAGAGAGCTGGTTGAGCAGGCGTCCGATGTCGGGATGGAAATTGACGCTCTGGTTCATGCCACCGGCAGCTCTGGGACGCAGGCTGGGCTCGTTGCGGGGCTCGCGGCGTTGCAAAGCTCGATACACTTGCTGGGGATTGGCGTGCGGGCGCCCCAAGAAAAACAAGAAGGGATGGTGTTTGACGTCGCGGTCAAGACCGCCGCGCATATGGGAACTGGACTTCAGATCGAACGCGACCGCGTTCGGGCAAATTGCGATTTCGTTGGCCCAGGCTATGGGCTGCCGACTGAGGGAATGGTTGAGGCCATAAAACTCCTCGCACGGACCGAAGGGCTTTTGTTTGACCCCGTTTATTCCGGCAAAGGGCTCGATGGGCTGATCAAATTGATCGCAGACGGCTATTTCGATGGCATGTCAAATGTCGTGTTCTTGCATACGGGCGGCAGTGCTGGATTGTTTGGCTACCCCGATATTTTTGGCCTTCCGGGCTATGAGATCTGAAAACAAATCAAGACCAACAAGGAGGGGGTATGAATGATTTGTGATCGGCCAAACGCCCTGAATTTGTTAGTGG
>JAPORH010000020.1 GCA_026710325.1 Litoreibacter sp.
AAAGCGAAGCGAAAATGGTCGCCAAAACCAACTTGACCAAGACGGATACTTTGGTTGCGGTCAAGGCGCACCACGTCTGGCAGATAGCCGGCGCCTTGGAAAGCGCGGGTCAGAACTTGCGCTCTGATACCTCTTGCACGCGCTCGGGTTTTGAACTGTGCGACCCAAGCCTCCCATCCCGGGTTGCGCGCAACTGAGGCTTGCGAGCCGCCAACCGCCCCGCCCGAGCAAGCTTGCATCGCTGCCGCGGCCCCCAGTAACAAAACGTCGCGCCGCAGGAGGGTCATGTTACACCTTCAGATCAATTCGTTTCGGCCCAAGAAGGGGCGCGCTTCTCGAAAAACGCGGCAACCCCTTCGCCAGCCTCGGCGTTTTCCCACCGGGTGACAAGCGCTTTGATCGAGGCTTCGACTGCCGCCGCATTCGGAGCCCCGCCGAGCTGCAGCGCAAGCGCTTTTGCCTCCGCCACGGCGCCCGGTGCACAAGCAAGATATGGCAATACTTCCGCTTCAATTGCAGCATCGAGATCAGCATCTATTTTAGCAATGAGACCAAGGCCTTGCGCCTCCCGCGCATCAAAAATGCGAGACGACATGAAAACCCGTCGCGCGGGCCCCTCCCCCATGCGTGCAATGACGTAAGGCCCGATCGTGGCGGGGATCAGCCCAAGCTTGGTTTCAGTCAAGCCGAACTTGGTCTCAAGCGATGCAACGGCCACATCGCAGACGGAGGCAAGACCAACCCCGCCGCCAAACGCACCGCCGTGGATGCGGCCGATGACGGGTTTGGGCAAACTGTTCCAAGCGCCCAGCATCGCTGCGAGTTTGCTGGCCTCAGTCGCACGTGTTGCGTTATCCGCGCCAATCTGCGCTTTCATCCAGTTCAGATCGCCGCCCGCACAAAACATAGCGCCTGCGCCGCGCAAGATGACCACCCGAATACCGGCGTCATCCGCGACGTGATCCGCCGCGACATGCAGCTCGGCAATCATCTCCCCCGACATCGCATTTCGCTTTTCGGGGCGGTTCAGCGTCAGCGTTGCGACCCCGCGCGCATCGACGTCCAAATCCAAGGTTTCAAACATGGCGCATCCCTCTTGCCAGTTCCGCCGCTTTGTCGATGACGCTCAGGTCGAGCCCCGTTTGATAGCCGAGCGCCGCGACATGCCGTGCAACGCGCTCCGTTGCGACGTTGCCTGCGGCCCCCGGTGCATATGGGCAACCGCCCAAACCGCCAACGGCCGCATCAAACACGCGCAGACCGCGTGCGAGCGACACGTCAATATTATCGAGCGCCCGACCGGCCGTGTCGTGAAAATGTCCAGCCAGCTTACTTGCATCCAGTTCTCGCAGGACCGCGGTCAACATGGCGTCGACACGCTCTGGGGTCCCTCGGCCCAAAGTGTCACCGAGCGACACCTCGTAGCAGCCCAAATCGCGCATCGAGGCCACAGCCTTGGAAACATCCTCCGGGGCAACAGCGCCATCAAATGGGCAATCCGTCACGCAGGAGACATAGCCGCGTACAGGTATGCCAGCGGCTTTCGCAGCTTCGGCCACCGGAGCGAAGCGCGCCAATGCCTCCGCCCGCGTTGCATTGAGGTTGGACTTGGAAAAACCTTCCGACGCGCTGCCAAAAATCGCGATCTCGTCAGCCTTTGCGGCGAGCGCGCCTTCGAAACCTTTCATGTTGGGCGTCAACGCAGCGTATGAAATGCCCGGTACGCGGGTAATCCCGGCCAAAACCTCGGCGCTGCCTGCCATTTGAGGCACCCATTTAGGCGATACAAAGCTCGCCACCTCGATCCGCCCGAAGCCAGCTTGGCTCAACAGGTCGACAAGTGCGATTTTGGCCTCTGTGGTGATTGGTTTGGGCTCGTTCTGTAGCCCGTCGCGCGGGCCGACCTCGAATATTTCGACATGGTCAACCATCTTCCGGCTCCAAGCTGACCATTACATCGCCCGCCGCGATTTGTGCGCCTTCCACCACGGCGACAGAGGCAACAACCCCATCCCGGCTCGCATGCAGGACATGCTCCATCTTCATCGCTTCCAAAATGGCCAGCGCGTCGCCTTTTTTGACTTGCGCGCCGGGGGTGACGAACACGGCCTTCACCAAGCCGGGCATCGGCGCTTGGGTCGTATCAGTGCTTTGCCCAGAGGCTTGGGCGCGCTGCAACGGGTCGACCACGTCAAAGCTATATGTGTTGCCCCAGAAGATGGTAATTCTTGAACCAAACGTGACGACGCGCGCGGAAACTGCCACGCCGTCCACGCGCCAGCCCCTGCCGTCTTTCACCACCTCATGCGTGTGTCCGTCCAAACCGACGCGGTAAGTGCCCGCCCCCAGGCTCGCTACACGTGCAAGCTGCCTTTCCTCCGCCCAAGCGAGCTCAATCTGCTGCTCCAAGGCCCCCCAAAGCACAAATCCTTCAAAGCCCCCTCCGGCAGGCGCAATCCCACTCACCGCGGCGATCGCCAAACTGCGGGTGCAAGGCGTGGGCACGGATGTCAAAGCGTCTAGGTCACGCTCGATCAGGCCGGTATCCACCTCACCACGCGAAAAGCCGTCATGCTTGGCAAGCGCGCTCAAGAATGCAAGGTTTGTCGTCGCGCCTGCGATCTGTGTCTCACCCAAGGCGTGCCTGAGTTTCGCCAGCGCTGCCTCCCGCGTCGCCGCATGCACAGTGAGCTTCGCAATCATCGGGTCATAATACGGGCTTATTTCGTCTCCGGCCCTCACACCTGTATCAATGCGTGCATCGGTAGCGAATGCCAGATGATCAAGCCGCCCGGTGGCAGGTAAAAACCCGGCAGGCACGTCTTCAGCATAGAGACGCGCCTCAAAGGCGTGGCCGTCAATTGAAAGCGCATCTTGGCGAACAGGCAACGGCTCGCCGGCGGCGACGCGCAGTTGCCATTCGACGAGATCGACACCTGTGATCTCTTCGGTCACGGGGTGCTCGACCTGTAGACGCGTGTTCATCTCCATGAAATAAAACCGATCCGCGCTCAAACCTTCCGAGTTGTCGACGATAAACTCAACAGTTCCCGCACCTGCATAGCCAACGGCCTCCGCCGCGCGCACCGCGGCGTCGCCCATGGCAGCACGCATCTCATCCGTCATGCCGGGCGCAGGGGCTTCCTCGATCACTTTCTGATGGCGACGCTGCAGCGAACAGTCCCGTTCAAACAGATGCATCGCCCGGGTCCCGTCGCCAAACACTTGCACTTCAATATGGCGGGGCTTGGCGACGAATTTCTCGATCAGAACAGCATCATTGCCAAATGCGTTCCGAGCCTCGGATTTTGCAGCCTCGAGCGCCTGTTCAAAATCATCGGGATCATCAACCCGTCGCATGCCTTTGCCGCCACCGCCTGCGACAGCCTTGATCAGCACAGGGTAGCCGATTTTGCTCGCTTCCTCTGCCAACCTGTCCTGCGCGGCCCCGTGATACCCAGGAACCACCGGCACGTTGGCCTGCTCCATCAAGGCTTTGGCCGCGTCTTTTAAACCCATCGACCGTATTGCGTCGGCAGATGGCCCGATAAACCTCAGGCCCGCCGCCTCGAGTTCTTCGACAAATTCTGGGTTTTCTGACAGGAAACCATAGCCCGGGTGGATGGCCTCCGCGCCGGAGCGCAGCGCGGCGTCGATCACAGCCTCCATTCGCAAATAACTCTCTGTTGGCGTCCTGCCGCCAAGAGGCATGGCTTCATCAGCCATCGCCACGTGACGCGCATTAGCGTCAATCTCGGAGAAAATCGCGACCGTTTTCACCCCGAGCTTGCGGCAGGTTTCTATCACCCTGCAGGCGATTTCACCCCGGTTTGCGATGAGGATTTTTTCAAACATCCCAGAGCCTTACCAATCGTTTTTGCGCAACACGCCTGCGCGGCCGAAGGGGCTCGATGCCCCGGCAGGCCGCCCCTCTTGCCTCGCTCACATCCGGAACACGCCGAAACGTGTCTCTTGTATGGGTGCGTTCAACGCAGCGCGAAGGGACAGGGCGAGCACGTCGCGCGACTTGCGCGGGTTTACTATGCCGTCATCCCAAAGTCTGGCGGAGGCGTAAAGTGGGTGAGATTGATGCTCAAACTGATCGATAACTGGTTGTTTAAATTCAGTTTCTTCCTGTTCGGACCAAGTACCTCCTTTGCGCTCGATCCCGTCGCGCTTTACGGTCGCCAGCACCCCTGCGGCTTGGGGGCCGCCCATCACCGAAATGCGCGAATTGGGCCAGGTCCATAAGAAACGTGGCGAATAGGCGCGGCCGGCCATGCCGTAATTGCCTGCGCCAAAGGAGCCGCCCACGAGCATGGTGATTTTGGGCACGGATGTTGTGGCCACCGCGGTCACCATCTTGGCCCCATGGCGCGCAATACCTTCATTTTCATACCGCTGGCCAACCATGAAACCGGTAATATTTTGCAGAAAAATTAACGGGATAGAGCGTTGCGAGCAAAGCTCTATGAAATGCGCGCCCTTTTGTGCAGCCTCCGAAAACAGCACGCCATTGTTAGCAACAATCCCCACCGGCATGCCGCAAATCTGCGCAAATCCGGTGACCAAGGTTTCCCCAAACCGGGCTTTGAACTCATCGAAATAGGACCCGTCAACGAGGCGCATGATGACTTCACGTATATCGTAAGGCGTCGTTAACGATGCAGGTACGACGCCTAGCAATTCGGCTGGATCGTAGGCCGGTTCCTCGAATTTGTACAAATTGGGGTCACTTTTCGAAGGCCCTATCCCATTTTGTACAAAATTTTTCAGGCTCCCAACCGCGCGACGGGCGAGCGCCAGAGCATGGGCGTCATCCTCGGCCAGATAATCGGCCACGCCGGACAGGCGCGTGTGGACGTCGCCGCCGCCTAAATCTTCGGCACTGACAACCTCCCCCGTTGCGGCCTTCACCAAGGGCGGGCCAGCAAGGAAAATCGTTCCCTGTTCTTTCACGATGATCGTCACATCGGACATGGCCGGGACGTATGCGCCGCCCGCCGTACAGGAGCCCATGACGACGGCGATCTGGGCGATGCCTTTCGCGCTCATCTGGGCCTGGTTAAAGAAGATGCGGCCGAAATGGTCGCGGTCGGGGAAGACCTCATCCTGATTAGGCAAGTTCGCGCCCCCGCTATCCACTAAGTAGATACAAGGCAGATGGTTCTGCTCTGCGATCTCCTGCGCGCGGAGGTGCTTTTTGACCGTCATTGGATAATAGGTGCCACCTTTGACCGTCGCGTCATTGCAGAGCACCATACACATGCGGCCTTGAATGTAGCCGATACCCGCGACCACTCCTGCGCAGGGCGCAGCACCATCATAGAGACCATTCGCAGCAGTTGCACCGACCTCCAAGAAGGGTGAACCGGGATCGAGCAGGTTGGCGACCCGGTCGCGCGGCAGCATCTTGCCACGGCTGAGATGGCGTTCGCGGGCTATTTCCCCGCCGCCGAGGGCGGCTTGATCTGCAGCCTCTTGAACGATGCGCAATGCATCGAGATGTGCGGCCTCGTTGGCTTTGAACTCTTCGGAGCTGGGGGCGATTTGGGAGGTCAGTTTCATGAGGCGCGCTGCCAAAGTTGAGCCGTGCCATCGCCGGTCCGTGGGGTGGCGCGCAGACCTGGGTTCAGCAAAGCTTTATGGCGGCCAAGTACATCTTCCATTGCCGTGGCGCGCACCACTGCCAAAATCGCCAGCCCGTCGGGGCGGACCGGCGATGGCACGGCGCCTTCGGCTTGATTCCGTGCCTGTATGTCGCGCCTAAACACTGCGCTCTACCCCTCAATCTCGCAATACTCAGCCGTTGAGCGGCCTTCGAGGCAGGCGGCAAACTCGTCTGTCAGGCCTGCAATCTCGCTTACCTCGCAGCCCAACCTTGCGCTTTCAGCACCTTCGGGGCGGGACTGCGCCACTTCCTCACATTTCTGGGTGACGAAATCGGACCAGATAACAATTAGGTTCAAAACCTGGTTCGCGCCTTCGGTCGTAACACGGGACATCACCTCCTCCTGAAGGGTCTTCGCGCTGCCGCGCCATGCGTCGCGGACGCCAGTGAGGCAGGTGGCGTGGGCGTCAGAGCCCGGCACCTCTTCCGCGCACGGCTCGAACATGAGGTTCAGGCATTGCGGCCAGGTGGTGGTGATCTCCATCTGCTCCAGGCAGGCCAGCACCACAAGCTTGTCCTCGGCAATGGGGAGGTCCTCGGCCGCGGCAGGGCTGGCGAGCAGTAAGGCGGCGAAAGCCAGTGATTTAAAGCGGCGCGATCTCATGGTGGTCTCTTTCATTTTCAAACGGCGTTGCGGCCTGCGACGGGGTTGCGCGTGGCCCAATCCCCGGGCCCGTACCTCGTGATGAGCCCACCCAAAGGGCCCACGTGATATTCATAGTGACGTGCCGCATCAAACTGCGCCGGGCCGCAGATGACAACCATCCGCACACCGCTGTTTTGCCCCGGCTGCGCCCGGCAATCGGTGCGCTGGGCCCCCTCGCCCGCGTCCGCGAGATACTGGTCGGCATAGGCCTCGATGATATCTGTTTCCGTCAGCAACAACGCCGCGCGCTGGTAGAGCAGCGCCGCGAGAAGAGCGAGCAGCGAGAGCAGGATGATCACGGCGTAATGGAGAGGGCGGAGGGTCATTGGGGAACGTACAACCTCGCGCCTGATCGTATCCATATCGCTACGATGACCACCCAGAAGTATAAAAGACCGAATGTAAACACGTCACTGTCGGTAGCGGGGAAAAATCTTGGAAGCCATGTAGCGGCCCACAAAACGACGAGGGCAAAAAAATATTTTGATCGCTGATATCTTGGGCCCTCGACTTTGATAGAAGCAGAACATTTCAGGCAACGTCTTAGATCACTATTTACTTTCTTCGTGTTCCTCCATGCAGGGAAGAACAGGTCCAAAGTTGTCTGCGCTGGAGCTAATTCACCGCATCTGGGACATTTGAGGCGGAAGATAAAAGACATGCCAGAGTTGCGCTTCCATGATTCCGAACTCACCCCATAGCCCCCACCAACTCACGCCCGACCAGCATGCGGCGGATCTCACTCGTCCCAGCCCCGATCTCCATCAGCTTGGCGTCGCGGAAGATGCGGGCGACGGGGGCGTCGTTGAGGAACCCGGCCCCACCCATGGCTTGCACGGCCTGGTGCGCCTGTTTCATCGCCTCCTCGGACGCATAGAGGCAGCAGGCAGCAGCGTCCTGACGCGTGACCGTGCCGCGATCGCAGGCCTTGGCGACCTCGTAAACATAGGCGCGGGCGGAGTTCATGGCGGTGTACATATCGGCGATCTTGCCCTGCATCAGCTGGAAGGAGCCCACGGGTTGGCCGAACTGCTTGCGCTCCGCCATATAGGGCATGATCGCGTCCATGCAGGCGGCCATGATGCCGGTGCCGATGCCTGCGAGCACCACGCGCTCGTAATCGAGGCCAGACATGAGGACCTGGACGCCGCGCCCTTCTTCGCCGAGCACGTTCTCGAACGGCACTTCGACATCGTCAAAGATCAGCTCCGCCGTATTGGAGCCGCGCATGCCGAGCTTGTCGAAATGGGGGGAGGTTGAGAAGCCGGTCATCTCCTTCTCGATCAGGAAAGCGGTGATGCCTTTGGAGCCCGCATCGGGGTCGGTCTTGGCGTAGACCACGAGCGTGGAGGCGTCGGGGCCGTTGGTGATCCAGTATTTGTTGCCATTGAGCCGGTAATGGTCGTTGCGCTTCTCGGCGCGCAGCTTCATCGAGACGACGTCAGAGCCGGCCCCGGCCTCTGACATGGCGAGCGCGCCGACATGCTCGCCTGTGATCAGCTTGGGCAGGTATTTCTGCTTCTGCTCCTCCGTGCCGTTCAGTTTGATCTGGTTGACGCAAAGATTGGAATGCGCGCCGTAGCTGAGGGACACGGAGGCCGAGGCGCGTGCGATTTCTTCGATCGCGACGACATGAGCGAGGTAGGACATGCCTGCGCCGCCGTAAGCCTCGTCCACTGTGATGCCCAGAAGCCCAAGCTCCCCCATCTCAGTCCATAGCTCAGGTGGGAAGAGGTTGTTCTGGTCAATCTCGGCGGCCATTGGGGCCACGCGGTCTTGCGACCAGCGGTGGACCATTTCGCGGAGCGCGTTCACGTCTTCGCCGAGATCGAATGACATTGAAGCAGTGAACATGGTGATCTCCGTGCTGGCTCTGATTAATTGAACGCTTGTTCAGATAATACTGTCTCAGACGCCCCGTCAATCCCCTTTTGCCAGCAATAGAACGCGGGAATCGACGTGTCGGTGCAGCGGAGCCGGCGGTGTAAAGCCGTCAAAAAACCCGAAAATTAATTCTGGTTAATTTTTTGGCGAAAAACCGCTCAAAACTGAGCCAAATCGACCGATTTTCACGAAACGCGATTGAGTCACAAAAAAAAGCGTTACGCTTGTCTTATGACTTTAGGTGGTTCTGTGCGAAAGTAGGGCCTTAGCCCGCCAC
>JAPORH010000233.1 GCA_026710325.1 Litoreibacter sp.
AAGCTTCAATTCGAATCCTTTTCGCTCCTCGTTTCAAGTAGCGTCGTGTACTATGCCGAGAGCCCTAGATATTTGACACCGTCAAAGAATTAATTTTACGGTAGCGGCCTTAAAGTTGTCGCGCGCAAACAATCGGCTGGTGGTCTGACTGTACCTAATGCGTGACCAATACGGAGCGTTGGCGACATGGCAGTCCAAAAGATCAAGAATATGGAGGATTTTGCCGCCGTTAGTGGAATATCACGGCCAACGATCTCGAAATATTTCAACGATCCGGGAAGCGTTAGACAGACGACGCGCGTGAAAATTGAAGAGGCGCTGGAGCGCTTTGATTACCGCCCCAATATCTATGCGGTGAACCAAAACCGACGTCGTACCAAAAACATTGGTCTCGTTGTTCCGAATTTGACCGACCCATTCTTCGCTGCCATCGCGCGCACCATAGAAGGGCTTATCGTCGAGGCCGGGTTCAACCCTTTGTTGCTGAGTTCACATGGCGGCCCGGATCAGGAGGTGGCCAATCTAGACAGCCTTCGTTCGATCAAGCCAGCAGGGGTTCTGCTGGCGCCTTTGGGCAGGGCATCGCATGTCGATGATGTCGCAGAGTTCGCGAACCAGATCCCCACAGTTCTTTTCGACGCCAATCTTGATGGGGTAGGCGAGGCGTTTTTTGGATCCGACAATATGCAAAGCATCGGATTGATCGTCGAATACCTGTCGCGCAGCGGTGAGCCACCTGTCTTTTTCGAGTTGGAAAACCCGATCAACCCAAACGCATTCAGGCGTCGCGCGGCTTACGCTGCCGCGATGGAAAGGCTCGCGCAGCCCGCCCATTTCATGCGCGTCGAGGGGTCGGGGTGGGATTTCGAGGAGATCGGTTATCAGGAGGGAAAGCGTATCTTGCAAGCGGGAGCGCTGCCATCCCGAACGATCTTGTGTTCGAATGATCGCCTTGCCATCGGCTTTTTGGCTGCGGCATTCGAGTGTGATGCAAAGGTCGGATTGGGGGAGGACTGTGACCTGCGGATTGCCGGTCATGACGACCACCCTTTTGCGAGGTACACATGTCCGGGCCTAACGACAATTTCGCAGGATTACGGCTCGATCGGTGCGCGCAGCGTGGACGCGATTCTTAAGCTCATTGAAGGTGAAACAGACAAGAGCGGGCGCGAAGTGACGCTGTTTGACGGCAAGCTGGTCATGCGGGGGTCCGCATAAGGCTCTGTAAATGCGAGGGAAAAGTTTAAACTTTACGCGTGTAAAATAAATTATTGACGCCACAAATGGATATGAAATAGCGTTAACGCATCATCTATTTTAGGGAGGACGATGATGCCTTTGAAAAAAGCATTGTTTGGCGCAACAGCATTGACGATGGCGACCACCATCGGTGCCTTTGCAGACGGTCACGCCAAAGAGCTCACGATTGCGATCGTGAACAACGGCCACATGATCAATATGCAGAAAGTTGCTGAGGCTTACATCGAAGAAACCGGTGTGAAGCTGAACTGGGTTTCGCTGGAAGAAGGCGTTCTGCGTGAGCAGGTGACCTCGGATACCGCAACCGGTGGCGGCCAGTACGACATCATCAACATCGGCATGCAGGAAGCGCCTATCTGGGGCGCTGCAGGCTGGATCGAGCCGCTTGAGTTCGGTGCTGAGTACGACGCAGACGATATTCTGCCAGCCATCAAAGCCGGCCTGTCCCACGAGGGCACCATGTATGCTGCACCGTTCTACGGCGAAAGCTCCATGGTCATGTACCGCAAGGACCTGACAGACGCCGCTGGTGTCACGATTGCTGACAATGACAGCTGGGACAACATCAAGGCGGCGGCGGCTGCCATGCATGACCCAGACAATGGCGTCTACGGCGCCTGCCTGCGCGGCAAGCCAGGCTGGGGCGACAACATGGCGTTCATCACGACCATGGTGAACAGCTTCGGCGGCGCTTGGTTCGACGCTGACTTCAAACCAACGATCGACAGCGACGAATGGCGCGCAGCTATCAACTTCTACGTTGATCTGCTGGGCAACTACGGCCCTCCAGGCTCCGAAGGTAACTCCTTCAACGAAATCCTTGCGCTTTACAACGAAGGCAAGTGCGGCATGTGGATTGATGCCACGATCGCAGCGTCCTTCCTGGAAGTTGACGGTGTTGCCTACGCGCAATCCCCGAACGCTGGTAACCCGGTAGGGGCCAACTGGCTCTGGGCTTGGGCGATGGCTGTGCCTGCAGGTACAGAGAACGCTGATGAGGCAAAAGCCTTCATCGAGTGGGCGACGTCCAAAGACTACGTTCAGGCCGTTGCGGCACACCCTGACTTCGGCTGGGGCTCCGTCCCAACTGGTCAGCGTGCATCGACCTACGCGATCCCTGAATTCCAGGCTGTTGCTGGCTTCGCTGCTGCTGAAATGGCAGCCATCGAATCCGCAGCGCCACAAGCAACCGATCTGAAGCCATATGTTGGCGTTCAGTTCGCGGCGATCCCGGAATTCCCAGAAGTGGGTTCCGCGGTAGCACAGGAAATGGCTGCGGCACTGTCCGGCGCCAAATCTGTTGATGACGCTCTGGTAGCATCCCAGGCCGCTGCTGAAGCCATCATGAACGAGGCAGGCTACTAAGCCCGCTCGTCGGAGGCCCGGAGCGTTTCGCTTCCGGGCCTTCCCGACCCCAAAGATTACACATTGATTGCGACGCTCATTTTGCGTCACACTCTCTCCACCCGCCCGCAGGTTTTTCTAACCCAGTCACTGCCGAACGCACGCGTTTTGGTCGGAGGATAAGTTATGTCTGACAGAAGATTGCCTCGCTTGCTTCAGACCCCTTCAGTTCTGCTGCTTTTGATCTGGATGCTGATCCCGCTGGGGATGACGCTTTACTTCTCTTTCATTCGCTACGTGCTGAACAACCTGCGCCGCCCCGAATGGACGACGCCCTCGATCAGCAATTGGCGCGGGTTTGGGAACTACGAGTTCGTGTTGAACAACAAGGACTTCCTCCTTGCGATCCAGAACTCGCTCTTCATTGTCTGTTCGATCCTGTTTCTAACGGTAATCTTGGGCATTCTGATCGCGGTGTTGATCAACAAGGCCTTCCCGGGGCGCGGTATCGTCCGGGTGCTGCTGATCTCCCCCTTCTTCGTGATGCCCGCTGTGAACGCGGTCCTCTGGATCAACATGATCCTGGACCCGGTGCTTGGATTGCAAGGCATCGCCGTCGCCGGGCTCAACGAAACGATCGCATCGCTGCAAGACGCACCGGTGGTGGGCTGGTTCTTCTCGCTCTGGCCGCAGCTTGAACCGATTTCCTTCCGCGCCACCCAAACCTCTGCCTATGCGGTGATTATCATGGTCACCTGGCAGTGGACGCCTTTTGCGGTGCTGATCTTCATGACGTCGTTGCAATCCGAGGATCAGCAGCAAAAGGAAGCTGCGATCCTTGATGGGGCAGGGGCCTGGTCGCAGTTCCGCTTCCTCACCTTGCCGCATTTGGGCCGCCCGATTGCGATCGTGGTCATGATCCAGGCGATCTTCCACTTGTCGCTTTATGCCGAGATTGAGATCGTCAGCCGCGGCAATGGCAACAAAAACCTGCCCTACTTGATCGGGGAGTTCGCCAATAACAATATCGGCGCCGCCTCCGCCACCGGCATCTTCGCCGTCATCCTCGCCAATATCGTCGCGATCTTCCTTTTGCGGATGGTCGGCAAGACACTGATGGAGTAGCGCGATGATGTCTTACCCTACACCAATGTCACGGCACCGCCGGGACGCGCCCGACCCTCCCCCCGGGAGGGCGCATGGAGACGCCGCGCCCCACATGAATGTCGCTGATGCTTTAGAGCGCGTGATGCAGAACAACTGGAATTTGCGCCCACCCAGGGTCGGGCGCGTCCTTCAGAAAGGGAAGATGTAAAATGGCTATTGTCGCACAATCCTCCAAAGCCGGCCGCATCAGCCGTGCCACGCTCGCATGGATCGTTGGTTTGCTGTTCTTCTTCCCGATCTTCTGGATGGTCCTGACGAGCTTCAAGACCGACGCCGATGCGGTGAAGCCTGAGTTCTTGTTCTTCTTCACGCCGACGCTGGAGAACTACTTGAACATGACCGAAAACTACGACTATTGGCGTTTTGCGCGGAACTCGGTCATTACCTCGGTCTTCGCCACAATCTTTGCGCTCGCTGTCGGCATTCCTTGCGCTTATGCCATGGCATTCAACCCGTCGCGCGCGACTAAGGACGTGCTGATGTGGATGCTGTCGACCAAGATGCTGCCTGCGGCCGCCGTGCTGTATCCGATGACCTTCCTGACCAAGAGCGTTGGCTTGTTCGACACGCATTTCATGGTGATTGTGGTTCTGATGCTAATCAACCTGCCGATCGTGATCTGGATGCTCTTCACCTATTTCAAGGAGATCCCGAAAGAGATCATCGAGGCCGGGCAAATGGACGGGGTGAACACCTGGGGCGAGATCCGGGAAATCCTGATACCGCTGGCCTGGGGCGGTATCGCCTCGACCGCGCTGCTCTGCTTCATCTTCTGCTGGAATGAGGCCTATTGGACCGTGCGCCTGACCACGACGGATGCGGCCACATTGTCCAAGCTGATCGAAGGCAACCGCGCACCAGAGGGGCTTTTCTTCGGCCGCCTTTCTGCCGTGTCCGCCGCCGCCGTTGGCCCCATCGTGGTGCTGGGCTGGTTCTGCCAAAAGCAACTCGTCCAAGGCCTGACCTTCGGCGCCGTCAAGTAATCTGCAAGAGATAGGAGTTCCAAGATGGGACGCATCGTTCTTGAAAAAGTCACCAAAAGTTTCGGCGACACCCAGGTCATCCCGCCGCTGGATCTGACCATTGAGGACGGCGAATTCGCGGTCTTCGTAGGCCCCTCGGGTTGTGGCAAATCCACGCTTCTGCGCCTGATCGCGGGGCTTGAGCACACAACCTCAGGCAAGGTGTTGATCGACGGGGAAGACATGACCGAGATCTCGCCTTCCAAACGCGGGCTGTCGATGGTGTTTCAGACCTACGCGCTTTACCCGCATATGACGGTCCGCAAGAACATCGCTTTCCCGATGCGTATGGCAGGACTGAGCGAGGAGGAGCAGAATAAAAAGATCGAGGCGGCAGCCGAGTCTCTAAACCTCACCGATTACCTTGACCGCAAGCCAGGTCAGTTGTCCGGTGGGCAGCGTCAGCGGGTGGCCATTGGCCGCGCCATTGTTCGCGACCCGTCAGCCTTTCTCTTTGATGAGCCGCTCTCCAATCTCGACGCCGCCCTGCGCGTCGGCATGCGTCTTGAGATCACCGAGATGCATGAGCGGATGAAGACCACGATGATCTACGTGACCCATGATCAGGTCGAAGCCATGACCATGGCCAACAAGATTGTTGTTCTGCAAGCTGGCGTGATTGAGCAGGTGGGCACTCCCCTTGAGCTGTATCACAAACCTTGCAACCTGTTCGTCGCTGGCTTCATCGGCTCGCCGAAGATGAATTTCATCATGGGGACTGAGGCCGCTCACATGGGTGCCGCGACAATAGGTATCCGCCCCGAACATATCGACGTGGTTGAGGAAGCGGGTGTTTGGCAAGGCCGCGTTGGCGTTGCCGAGCATTTGGGATCGGACACTTTCTTTCATATTCATGACACCGGGTTGACCGAGACGCTTACCGTGCGCGCACCCGGCGACGTGCAGCTCAAGCATGGCGATATTATTTCGCTCAACCCACGCACCGAGTTGATCCATAAGTTTGACGACAAGGGGCTACGCATCGCATGAGGCTAGACGGCAAGACCGCTTTGATCACCGGGGCTGCCCGCGGCATCGGAGCGGCCTTTGCGCGCGCCTATGTGCAGGAGGGGGCTCGGGTCATGATCGCAGATATTGATCTTGCACGGGCCACCGCGACGGCACATGAAATCGGGCCTGCGGCGAAAGCTGTCGCAATGGATGTCACCAATAAGGCCAGCATCGACGCAGGTGTTGCGCACACCATCGCCGAGCTAGGCCAGATCGACATTCTGATTAACAACGCCGCTGTCTTTACGGCTGCGCCCATTACCGAAATCACGCGAGAGGACTACGCCCGGGCCTTTGATATCAACGTGTCGGGCGGCCTTTTCACGCTTCAAGCCGTTGCGCGGCACATGATTGAACGGGCTATCAAGGGCAAGATCATCAACATGGCCTCCCAGGCGGGGCGGCGCGGTGAGCCGTTGGTGGCCGTCTATTGCGCGACCAAAGCGGCGGTGATCAGCCTGACGCAAAGTGCGGGGCTGAACCTGATCGCGCATGGGATCAATGTGAACGCCATTTCCCCCGGGGTCGTGGATGGGGAGCATTGGGACGGGGTCGACGCTTTTTTCGCCAAATATGAAGGCAAAGCGCCTGGCCAAAAGAAGGCCGAGGTCGGTGCCAGCGTTCCCTATGGCCGCATGGGCCGTGCCGAAGACCTGACCGGCATGGCGGTGTTTCTTGCCAGCGATGACGCAGATTACGTGGTTGCACAAACCTACAACGTGGATGGGGGCCAATGGATGAGCTGATGGACACTCTGAAGACAAAACCCGCCCGCCTCTCAGATCACACGCTGGGCACTCTGCCCGAGGCTATTTTGCGCCCGACCTATGACCGGCAGGCCCTGACACCCGGCATCGTACATATCGGGCTTGGCAATTTCCATCGTGCACATCAGGCTTGGTATTTGCATCGGCTCATGCAGCAGGGATTGGCCAAGGATTGGGGCATCATCGGCGCAAGCGTACGCCATCACGACGCCGCGCAACGTCAGGCTTTGATCGAGCAAGACTATTTGACGACCCTGGTCGAACTAGACCCGTCGGGTACGTCTGCGGAAGTTGTGGGCTCGATGATCGGGTATCTTCCGATTGAAGACGGCAATGCAGCTTTGATCAGCCAGTTGGCCGATCCCGCGATCCGTATTGCGTCCCTGACAGTGACCGAAGGCGGCTACTTCCTGGATCCGGCCACCAAACGGTTCGATGCAAGCCATCCCGATATTTTGCATGACGCGCAAAACCTTGACGCGCCGCGCACTGCTTTTGGGGCGATTGTCGCGGCGTTGCGCTCGCGCAAAAACTCAGGCTTGGGGCCGTTTACTTGCCAAAGCTGCGATAACCTGCCGGGCAATGGCGTGATCCTGAAAGAGGTCGTGACCGGACTGGCGACGCTTGCGGATAAAGCGCTCTCAGAGTGGATAGAGGGCAAGGTGAGCTTTCCCAACTCTATGGTGGATTGCATTGTCCCAGCGACAGGCCCAAGCGAGCTTGCCTTGGCGCAAAAGGTCGGCATATCGGATCAGGTGCCCGTTACACATGAGAATTTCCGCCAATGGGTCTTGGAGGATGACTTCTGCGCCGGTCGCCCCCCATGGGAGAAGGTTGGGGCGACATTCACTGACAGAGTGCATGATTTTGAGGCGATGAAGTTGCGCCTTTTGAACGGAACCCACCAAATCATTGCGGCGCCTGCGGAGCTGCTTGGGCTGCACACAATAGCCCAGACGATGGAGAGTGGAGCTATCAAGGCGTTTTTCCGCAAAGTGGCTCTGTCCGAGATTGCACCTCACGTCCCGACTTTACCTGGCATGACGCCGCAGCAATATGTTGATCTGGTCGATTCACGTTTTTCGAACCCGGCCATCCATGACACGGTTCGGCGCGTGGCGTTTGACGGTGCATCGCGTCACACAGGTGCTGTCTTGCCGGTCATTCGGGATGCCATCGCTGGCAACACTGCGCTCGACGGGCTCGCGCTCAGCCAGGCCCTTTGGGCTCATATGTGTGCGGGCTTGCGACAGGACGGCAGCGAGATAGAGCCAAATGACCCGATCTGGGATCAGCTCACCCGAGCGGCTCAAGGGGGATCGACCACGTGGCTCGGACAGGGCGATCTGTATGGTGACATCGTTGAGGATGATCGTTACGTGTCTTCTTTCAAGACTTGGTTTGCCCGGATTAACGAAGACGGGGTCGAAGCGAGTTTGAACCGGTACACCAGCAATTGATCCAGCGCGTGTCGCTCAGGTTTACCGCAGCTTAACCAAGATAGTCGTACGCTCGACCCAACTGAACTGGTTGGGAAGAGTATGGATCACGACACGATTGAAACCGCGGCTTTTCTGGAAAGCTTGATGAAAAAGTACCGGTCCGACAAAGCGGATGTCGGGCATCTGTACCATGTGCTGTATGACCAGGCGTTCCAGGATATCAGGCACAATGTGAAACGTGTCATGGAAATCGGTCTTGCGCTGTTTAAGCCCACATTCCCCAAGTAATCCGCTGATTTTGCTGTCCCTTTTATAATATTTCCTATATAAATCGTGTTGTTGAAGGCTGTGAGGGCACGTTTCATGGAACACCCAGA